>JAGLWV010000274.1 GCA_023133225.1 Candidatus Aminicenantota bacterium
AATGGACTGCTTATCTTTTTTGGGTCTTAACCTGTTGTTTTTTTATTTCGCTCTCGAAGGGTCCTACCTTGTACTCACTAATAATGTAATATTTCGTGTTTTTTTCGCGGCCAGACCACGTGGCCGCACAGCTGAATCCTCAGCCGTACTCGAAGGAGCCCCTGGCAACCACTTCACCGCCGGCTTTGGTGATCTTGTAGGTCGGCTCTTTGGGGCGATGACCTAAGTCCTTCTTCTCTGATAATGGAATACGGGTTTGCGTGCCGGAGATATGGCTCAAATCGGTCAGATATTCCTTTCCCTGGCCTTCGACATTAAAGTATAAAAGAACTCTCGAAGACCTTCCTCCAAGTTCCATTACCTCAATAGCTGGCAAATAGGGCTCGCCAAATTTGAGAACTGATTTTCCTCTTCCGCCCACAGTAATAAGCGGGCTTTCGGTTGTAGCCCCGGCACTTAAGCACCACATATCACCCTGTTCATCTTTCCGCAAGACTGTATATTTGAGTAAATGGTATTTTCCTTTGGGGATCTTGATCTCCTTGTCCGGCCGGTACATATTCAGACAATGCTTTCCGTCCTCTGTGAAGAGAAATATCCGGTCCACCTTCATAGGCAGGTTCAAGGCGATCAAATTTTCAGTAACGGGTGTCAATGTCAATTTGCCTTCAGTAGTACTGATTTTGACTTCGAACAGTCTATCATTCACCAGCAGCAGGTCACTGCAGAACTGCTCATCGAAAGAATCGATCTTCTTGCCGCTGGTTATAAAGATATTATCGCCAGTGGCAAAGATTCGCCGGCGCCTGGTAATCTGATCATCCCTCCGGAAAGTAACCCTGTCATTAAAACGGCCGCTGCAATTTCTGTCGCCAAGAACTATACGATAGCTCTGACCATTAACTTTAAACTCACCTGAGTAAGAACAATTGACTCTGAGGTAGAATCTCACGTACCGGTCGATATTCTGCTCAATGTTTCTTTTTTTACTGAGTTGATTCAACCTGGACGTATAGACATCCGGACGGAAACTGTAGGGCAGCGACTTGCCGTCAACTTCGATCGTGCTGTCTACGGAAGGAAAATCCACCCTGCAATATTGATTCCTGTCAGTAGGCTGAAAGGTTCCATCAATGACAGGATCATCTGTTAGATCACGGTTGCCGTTGGCATCAAAATAGAGCCGGTTGTAAAAGATATCGTTTTTTTTCTGGCGGTCCAGGACACAAAGCCTCTTCTTATCACCGATCTTAACAAATGCGTAAACTGGATACTCACTGATCAGCCTGAGCGTTTTCCATTGGCCTGACGGAGGCTTTGTCGTTTTATCCAACCCTATAGAGCCATAAGGGTGAAAGGATTTTGATCCATCTGGATACTTAGCGTATTTCAAAGGAACTTGCACCGCAAATGCAGATACCGTAAAACAAAGTAATAAAAAAGGGACTATTGTTTTAGCGGTAAATTTACTCATTTTTCACTCTCCCTTTCTTTCGCCTCTATTAAAAATATTGGCACATAGCTTTATTAAAAACAAGGGAAATATGTTGTGATATAAAGGGGGTCAAATCTTTAATCTTGGCAAGATAAGCGAATCATCAGGTAGAGTTAAACATTAAACGGTTTATCAAGGTTAAAGATTTGACCCCCTTTTTCTTTTTAATTTCTGAACTCTTTTTACTATTTTCTTCTTTATCTTTTCATAAGAGGGAGGAGGTCCTGTTCGGACCTGCTTTCCATTTATAAACAGAGCATCTGAAATTCCCCATTCTAAAAAAGTCTCTCTGTCGAACGTATCCATTTCCTGGAAAACTACTGTATCTCCAATTTCAGAGGCAGCCCTTTTTGCTCTCTCGAATACCAAATTCATAGCCGGACACCATCCATTCAGAAAGGCTGTTGCAGTGACTTTACCCGGTATTGTTTCTGGTTTTTTCTTCTCTTTGATCCATCCTGGCGGTACCGCGTTTTCATCAAATTGCTTCCACAGGAGAACTTGCATCCCCTGTTTATCGACTTTTTTATATCCTCTCTTCCTAAACCATGATGCTTTCATCCAGAAAGGTAAAGCCACTCCCCATGCCACCATACCTTTTGCACCTTTTGTTTTTGCATCTTCTTCGGCAGCCTTAAGCAAAGCTTTCCCCATTCCTTTCTTCTGAAAATTTCCTCTCCCTTTTTTATGACCGTGAACCCATATACAGTTAATGAAATAAAGATCTTTTCCTTCCGCAGGAGAAAATTCGATAGGAATATATTGTATCATTCCCCCAATCTGACCACTGTCGTCCAGGGCAAATTTGACTCCTAAACCTTTATCTTTCATTTTATCGAACCACAACTCTTTGTGGTTCCCTGCTTCCTTAATCTCCTCTGACCAATCCTCAAGGCACACAAAATACAGATTTTTGTTTTCATCCGTTAAATCGATGATTTGCATATTAAACCTCCTTAAAAATAACAGGTCTTGAAGCCATGAACACAGTATCCAGGTCCATCTTCGTAAGAATTTTGTTTGGGATTTTATCCAATGTAAGCCTTTCCATTTGAATTTTCCTCTCTATCTCGGGCCCAGGTTTCTATATGTTTTACCTCAAACCATTAACATTTCTTAAAAAAATCCGAATCTTTTCATAATTTTATAGGTAAAAAAGGTGACAGGCAACTTATTTCATCCTTAAAACGGAAATTTGAAAGAATTGTCGATGTATGATAATCATATTTAAGGAAATCTAGGTAAATAATGTAAATTAAGAACAAAGAGAAAGGATCAAGATATGAAAGATTCATTCAGACGACGGGATTTTCTCAAGACACTTGGGGTGGGCGCTGCGGCGTTTTCATTCTCATCATTCAGCCAGTTCTGTAAAACTCCATCCGCACGGAAAGGGCTGCCGAACATCGTGGTCATTTTCACCGACGACCAGGGTTATGCCGATGTTGGCTGTTATGGAGCAAGGGGATTTGAAACGCCGAATATCGACCGGATGGCAGCAGAGGGGATTCGCTTCACCAGTTTCTATGTTTCCCAGGCGGTATGCAGCGCATCGAGGGTGTCGCTTTTGACAGGATGTTATCCAAACCGTGTCAGTATATTAGGTGCGCTTGGTCCTCATGCAAAAGTTGGACTGAGCCCGGAGGAAGAAACCATCGCTGATGTCCTCAAGAAAAAGGGATACGCATGCGGTATCTTTGGGAAATGGCATCTGGGCCACCACAGGGAATTCCTGCCCCTCCAGCATGGTTTCGACGAATACCTGGGTCTTCCCTACTCAAACGACATGTGGCCCATAGGCTATGACGGCACGCCTGCGCCGGAAGACCACAATAAAGCCAGACATCCGTTTTTGCCCCTCATTGACGGGAATGATACGGTTGCCGTGCTGCGCACGATGAAGGAGCAGGACACTCTGACCACGCGCTATACCAGGCGTGCTGTTCAGTTTATAGAGAGGAACAAAGACAGGCCATTTTTCCTTTATGTTCCTCATACTATGGTCCATGTTCCGCTGGGAGTCTCCGATAAATTCCGCGGCAAGAGCGAGCAGGGCATGTACGGGGATGTGATGATGGAAATTGACTGGTCTGTGGGGGAAATACTCAAGACTCTGAAAAAGAACGGCCTTGAAAACAACACACTCATTGTATATACGAGCGACAACGGCCCCTGGCTGAACTTCGGCAATCATGCAGGCTCTGCATTGCCCTTTCGCGAGGGAAAAGGGACCTCCTGGGAGGGAGGTGTGCGTGTACCCTGTATCATGCGCTGGCCAGGGCATATTCCCGAAGGCTCGGTCTGTGACAGAATGGCTGCAACCCTGGATTTGCTGCCGACCTTTGCCGCTATTTCCGGAGCACCATTACCCAAGCATAAGATCGACGGAGTTAACATTCTGAGTCTATTAGAAGGAGATCCAGAGGCCAACCCGCGCGACCATCTGTTTTACTACTACGGTAAGCAACTTCAGTGCGTCAGGCAGGGAAAATGGAAACTTCACTTTCCTCACGGCTACCGCTCTTATCATGGCGTAGAGCCAGGAATGGATGGCCTTAACGGCCCTTATGCAAGAGGGAAAACCGGCCTGGAACTCTACGACCTGGAAAACGACATCGGTGAAAAAATTAACGTCGCCGATAAATTCCCGGAAGTTGTCAAAAAGCTTCAGGCCTTAGGAGAAAAAGCTCGCGAAGAATTGGGCGATAGAAAACGAAAAGGAAAAGGCGTCCGTCCTTGCGGGCGTGTAAACGAACAAGCTAAACAATAATTTCAAAGGAAAGGAGATCTTATGAGGATCACAATTCTAAACGGAAATCCGAATGCGGAAAACACCAGATTTGACAATTACCTGAAAAGCCTCTCTGATTTGCTGGAGTCAAGCAATCATACAGTGACCACCCTCAAATTAAGAGAGATGGACATAAAGTACTGTATAGGTTGTTTCAATTGCTGGGTTAAAACGCCCGGGGAATGCAGGGTGGCGGATGACTCGCGTGATGTATGCCGTGAGTACATAAACTCCGATTTAGTGCTGTTTGTCTCACCTATCATCATGGGATTTACAAGTACATTACTCAAAAAAGCACATGAAAAACTTCTCCCTTTGCTTCTCCCCTATGTGGAGCTCGTTCAAAATGAAAGTCACCATGTTTCAAGGTATGAGAAATACCCCCGGATCGGACTTCTGCTAGAAAAGGAAAAGGATACAGATGATGAAGATCTTAAGATTATCACTGATATTTATAAACGGGATGCCATCAATTTCAAGACTTCATTTTGTTTCACAAAACTCATAACCGATTCCGCTGAGGAGGTTACAAATGAAATTAATAGTATTTAATGGTTCTCCGCGAGGGAAAGAGAGCACTACGACAATTCTTCTGAAACACTTTTCAGATGGCTTCATGGCAACTGAAGAAAATACTCATGAATTAGCGTATTTGAATCATGTAAAGGATAGTGAAAAGTTCATAAAGCTCTTCCGGGAGGCAGAACAGGTTTTATTAGCCTTTCCCCTTTATGACGATGTTATGCCGGCAATAGTGAAAACATTCATCGAGTCCCTTGAGCCGTTTTGCGGCCGGGCTGATAATCCCAGCATCGGATTCCTGGTTCAGTCTGGCTTTGCAGAAGCAAATCATTCCCGGTACGTGGAACGGTATCTGGAAAAACTCGCCCGGCGTCTCAGTTGTCAATACCTGGGGACAGTCATTAAGGGCAATGCTAATCGTATAGAGGAACAACCTGGCTGGATGACAAAAAAAATCTTCAAATCCTTCCACGAACTCGGCAGGACCTTTGGAAAAACCGGAGAATTCGATAAGCAGATCTTGCTCAAGCTGGCCAAACCTGAAAAACTCTCTGCATTTCAGTTGTGGATCTTTCGATTGATACTCAAGACACCGCTTGCCAATCTAAACTGGAATAAATTGCTTAAGGAAAACAAAACGTTTGAAAAAAGATTCAACAAACCGTATGTGGATGAGATCATATCTTAACCTGAATTATTCATAAAATATGCCGACCCCTCGCATGTGTAGCAACCTCGACTCGTGAATAATCCAGGCAAAATATATTTTTTTGCTCCGGACAATTTTGACCCTAGACTCATCACGTTTTTGAGTACCTGGTCGCATGATAGGTGATAGGTACTCTTTTTACAATTCCTGCGAAGCATGTGCCTGCGCAGGCGGGTGAAAGGATCCAATCCTCTCTCTCCGCCATTCCCGCGGAAGCGGGAATCCAGAGATATCTAAATGTGATTTCATATGTATCTATCTATACTGGATTCCCGCTTTCGCGGGAATGACATTTTTCTTATTTCTGGATTCCCGCCTACGCAGGAACAAGCCTAGATTCCCGCGAAGCCTGTGCCCGCGCAGGCGGGAATGACAAATCGCTCCTATGATGAAGGAAATTACATTAGATTGAAAAAATTAATAGAAATTGCTAGCTCTGTTGTCAGCATAAAACTGTACGCGGCCAAGCCATAGGAAGCCATCGAGCGATTTTGCTCTCTTGCTCCCGATCCTGCTCAATGTTTTCCGCCCTCCACCATCTTTTTGGCATGCGCCAGAATAGGAAGCATCAGATTTGTGCATAGGGTAACCGCTTTGACCGATCCGGGTAAATTGATGATCATGGTTTTCGCTTTCATGCCGCTGAAACCGCTAGATAAAACCGCAAAAGGAGTTTCCTTAAAGGATTCTCGGCGCAGGAATTCATCGATCCCGGGGAGAGATTTCTCGCAGATTTCCTGTGTGACTTCGGGTGTTATGTCTCTTGATGATATCCCGGTCCCTCCGGTCGTAAAGATAAAATCTTTGTCCAGATTATCCACGATCGCAGTATGAATGGCCTCCCGCTCGTCAGGAACCACCGTCAAGGTAACCTTGGCCGACAGATCACTCGCCAGGATGAGCTCTCTGATCTTCGGTCCGGACAAATCTTCGTATTCACCCCGGAAGGCCCTATCGGATACAGTGATCACCACTATTTCCAGCATGGATGACTCCTCCTCTTTTGACTCTGGCAAAAATGCCGAATTCCGGCATGATACAGTGTCCGGCTTGGTAAAAAATAGCACAGCGGGTATGACATTCTTTGCCTTTTTGTGTGATGACCAATTCGGCATCTCCGATGCGGATGTGGTCACCGATCCTGACGCTGGTCCCTTCGAGCCCACGTGTAACAATGTTTTCTCCGAAAGCTCCGTGCTCAAGATCCAACCCGGCTTCCCTCATAGTATCGATGGCCTCTCCGGCCAGAAGTGAAACCTGACGAAGGCCTTTGCCGGCATGGGCATCGTGCTCGATACCCAGATCTTCAAGCAAACGGACTGTTTTGACTGCGTGTTTTTGTATACCCTTTTTGGGGGATATACAGACAGCCTCAAGGGTGAACGTCATGTTTGATCTTCTCCGTCAATGAAATCTCTCCAATCTGCATCGTCTTATCCACGGCTTTACACATGTCATAGATAGTAAGGGCTGCGATTGCTACGGCCGTGAGAGCTTCCATTTCCACGCCAGTCCTTCCCTGACAGACCACACGGCTGCTGATCTCGATCCCGTCGGATCGAACCGACATCTGAACATCGACATAGTCGATCCCAAGAGTATGACACAGAGGGATGAGCTCGGTTGTCTTTTTGGCCCCCTGGATTCCTGCTACGCGTGCAACAGCTAAAACATCTCCTTTCTGGAGTTGATTTTTTTTGACCAGATCGATGGTCGCGGACTGAAGAAATACCTTACCTGCCGCTACAGCTTCCCTACGGACAATGCTTTTGCTGCTGACATCCACCATTCGGGCGTCCCCTGTTGAGGTGACATGTGTGAGTTTCATATTACCCTCCGATCTCCCAGTTTCCCCTGACAGTACATCTCATCCCGTGTTCAGGTTTATTGATAATGGCTTCTTGCAGGCTGGACGTGATATCCTTCAGGTCGACGGGATATTCCCGATCCGAAAAAAGGCACGGCTTCAGTTTTCCATCTGCAGTCAGCCGAATGCGGTTGCACTGTTCGCAGGGAAGAGGCCTTTCCGCTTCATAGTTCTGCTGTGTAGTAAGAAGTTCATTCAGAAAATAATGATTGATCCTCTGGAACAGGAGCCCTTTTTCCCGGCAGAATTCTTCCATTTTCTCTACACATCCCAGGTTGATATCAGGGATAAGCACCATATTCAGTTTAGTGTTTTTAAAGCCTGCTTTCAAGGTCGCTTCGATTCCTTCCAGAACCTTGTCCAAATCACTGCTTCCGGTCAAGGTGCGGTACTTTTCGGGATCCAGAGTATCCAGGGAGATGTTTATCCTATCCAGTCCCGCCTGCCTGAGGTCCACGGCCATTTTCGAAAGAAGAACGCCGTTAGTAGTAAGTGCGACTTCCTTTACACCCTTAATATTTTTGAGATAGAGTATCAAATGGTCGATATTTTTCCGCACCAATGGTTCACCGCCGGTCAGGCGGATCTTTGATATCCCTAACCTCGCAGCTTCCTCCACAATCCGGACGATCTCTTCATAGGAAAGAATCCCATCGCGGGGATGCAGAGGTACTCCCCTGGGTGGCATACAATATATACACCTCAGATTGCAGCGGTCTGTAACCGAAATCCGAAGATAGGAGATACGTCTATTGTATCGATCGAACATCGACTAAACTTCCTTTCGCGATTTTATTTTCCCCCTCCGGCACACAGAGCAATCCATTGGCTCTGGTCAAGGCATGAAAATGTGCTGAACCGTGATAGGGCAGGATCTCGACAAGTGCTTTTTGGTGCCGGACCGGTATATAAGCGGAACGGGAAGACTGTTTTCTTCGGAAATCTGTCGCCATTTTCCCCTGGATGATCTCGGGATAATAATCATGTCCCATCATCCTGTATAGAAATGGTTTTACAAACACCTCAAAGATGACAAAAGTGGAGACAGGATTACCGGGAACACCAAACACTACGGCATCTCCTCTGGTAGCGAACACCGTGGGCTTTCCCGGTTTTATGGCGAGTTTCTCAAAATGAAGTTTGAAACCAATTTTTTTCAAAATACCAGGGACATAATCGAAATCTCCTGCAGAAACCCCACCCGAAAGAATCACCAGATCACAGGATGCCAACAGGCCATCTAAGGCGGACCGGATTCCGTCCTGGCTGTCTAAAACGATGCCTGCAGATTCAGCGATGCCCCCCATAGATTCGACCTGGCTCCTCAGTGAATAGGAATTGCTGTCATAGATCCGCCCTGGTTCGAGGGGTTTCCCCGGAGCAACCAGCTCTGAACCTGTGACCAGAATGCCGACGATAGGCCTTTTGTATACCAAAACACGCGATAAACCCATGGATGCGACCACCCCGATCTCAGAAGGACCTATCCAAGTGCCTTTTCTCAAGAGCACATCACCTGTCCGCACGTCTTCGCCTCGAAAACAGATATTCATAGTGGGGTCTTCTCCCACGATTCGCATGTAACCCTCTTCCTCGATCGTCACTTCGCGTTTGACGACCCGGTTTGCCCCCTCAGGCACCACTCCCCCGGTCATGATCTTTGCACACTGGCCTGCACCTATTTTTTGTAAAGGGATGACTCCTGCGGGAATGACTTCCAGGATGCGAAAGCGATCGCTCTTATCGTCGGCATTTAGTGCATATCCATCCATGGCGGATTTGTTAAAAGGGGGCATATCGATTTCAGAACGTATGTCCTGGCCGAGAATTCGGTTCAGGGTCCCATGGATGGATTCAGCCTCAAGAGCCGGTCTCACCGGAATAGAAGCTAATATCTTCTCTGCTTTTTTAATCGAGATCATTTTTCCTCACCTTAATGTTCAAAGACTTTAAGCGCTGCGGTCTTAAACGTAGCCCAAAGACGCCGTCCGGGTTTAACAGCCAGTTCCTGACGGGATTGAGAAGTGATATCTACATGGAGAAGTATACCGATATCAAACACCACTTCGATGTGGTTCTCCCGCTGGATCACCCTGAGGACCTCTCCCGGGAAAGAATTGCGGGCGGATGACAGGATCTTTTCTTTCGATAGGATAATGCCATTTGCACGGATGGCGATATACGCCAGATCAGACCGCGGCACCATAGTCATGATTTCAACCCCATGAATGTTCATGCGGTAATCCTTGATCTTCCCGGATAATACATTTTTATAGCCTAAGAAATCGGCAGCGGTCTTTGTGACCGGATTGTTGAAGACTTTCTCGGGAGTATCGATCTGGACCATCTTTCCGTCAAAAAGAAGGGCGACCCTGTCACCCAGAACCAAAGCCTCCTCAAAATCATGGGTGACATGAATGACCGTGGGCCGAAGTTCCTTGTGCAGACGCATAAACAGCCTCTGTATCTTGATTCTTGTGCTGAGGTCCAAGGCGGCCGTCGGTTCGTCAAAAAGGTAGATCTCCGGTTCCAAGACCATGGTCCGGGCAATGGCGACCCTCTGTCTTTCCCCCCCAGAGAGACGATCGATCCTACGGTGAAGCAGGTGCGATATATCCAACTCCTGGGCAGTGGAACGGACAATATTATTTATCTCATCTTTTCCGGTTTTTATTATACGCAACCCGTAGCCGATATTCCGGAATACGTTCATGTGGGGAAAGAGCATATAATCCTGGTAAATCAGGCCGATACGCGAATGATAGACACCACGGATCGACCCGGAATCAGGCTTGATCAATCCGGCAATCATTTCCAGAAGAAGAGTCTTGCCAGAGCCGCTCGGTCCCAGCACGACAAAATACTCGCCTTTATCGACTTCCAGGTTGATATGATCGATCTTAAAATCCTGGTATTCTTTACAGAGGTTTTCTATTTTGATCATAGCCTGTCCTCCCGAAAACGAAGGACAATGAATATCACCAGGCTGATGATGATCAACAGGACGGTGACAGGGACGGCATGCTTGAGCCCATAATTCTGAAAACGCTCAAAGATCAATACAGGGGCGGTCATGGGGTGATAAGCCAATATGACCACAGCTCCGAACTCCGAGATACCCCGCGCCCACATCATGATCCCACCTGAAATGATGGCCTTCCTTGCCATAGGTAAGCTTACTGTCGTAAAGGCTTTCCACGTTGTCGCTCCGAGTGTGATGGCGGTTTTTTCATAACGAACGTCTATGAGCTTAAAAGCTTCCTTGGCGCTGTTGATGAGAAATGGCACCGAGACAAAAAACATCCCCAATGAAACAGATGCCTCGGTCCCTATGATGGACAGACCGGTCCATCTGGTGAAAAGCGACTCCCGGCCCCAGACCATAAGCAGGGCAATGCCGGCAGCTGTGTGTGGAATGATGACCGGGATGTCGATCAGACCTTCGACAATCTTTTTTCCGAAGAAACGGGAACGTGCCAGCACAAAAGCCAGGGGAACACCCAGACCGAAGGCTACGATCGTCGCCCAGAGCGAAGCCCTTAGAGTCAGGATGATGGATCCAATCACCTCTGGTTCAACTGCCGCCCGTACCAGCTCCCCGGGAGTAGTGGCGATAATCATCCTGAACAAAGGCACAACGATAGACAGAACCAGAAGTGTTCCCAAAAAGGAAAAGATGAGTTTAACTTTCACTCTTCGTATCCCGTACAAACGGCCGCACGATAAGCGGCAGCGCCTCAAAATTATCCACACGGGCGGGCACAATCTCAGGCTGACCGCTTGTCTCCATGATCCGACGCCCTTCCGGCCCGAGCACAAAAACGACGAACCGGGCCGCCCATTCCGGCGACGCTGCTGATTTCGGGATGGTGATACCGTACACTATAGGAGCTCCTTTTCGGATGATCCTTTCTTCAGGATGGGCTCCGCTTAACTCCACACCGACCTGGCTGTAATATTCAGACAGTTCAACAGATCTTAAATTCATTTCATCGGGGAGGATCAGGAAAGGTCCGCCATGTTGTTCCGCCACGCTGCGGTATATAAAGATGTAGTCCAGCTCTCCCGCCTCCAGAAGGGCCAGCAGATCGACTTCTTTGGGTCGTATGTTTTTCAGAGGTCGTGAAACGATCAAGGTCTTATAAAGCCCGGGGATGCTGTAATATTTTTCCGCGAGCTGCCAGCAGAGCAGAGTCCGGTAACCGCAGGGATCGGCACTGGGATTGGAATGACCGTATTCCACTTGAGGATCAAGAAGAATATCGGGTCAGTTTTGGACTGAGATCGTATCGGCATACCGGCTTTTTGGAGTGTACATGATGACCATCTCGTTAGTGGCGAAATCGATACAAAAATCAGCATACCGGGGCATGAGCAGATGTCGTATCACTGCCGAATCCGCCGAGGCAAAAACATCCGCAGGAGAATTCAACTCGGTGATTTTTCTGGCACAGGTCCGGCTTCCGGCGGATTCGAGACGGACAGAGACTTCCGGATATTTTTCCATAAAAGCGCCCGCCATGTGTTTGAATGGGACCGAGAGCGAACCGGCATGCAGTATGAGCAGCTCTTCCTTCCCGGACCTGCAGCTACAATTAAAAATAAGAAGTGCCAGCAGAAGCATTAACAGAAATCTGTTCATATACGTCACCTGCTCTCGAATGGAAAGGGGAATCTTGGACAGAATGTCCGCAGTGTCTTCTCCTTTCCAAACACGGGAGGCAAAACCGTTTTCAGTCTTACCCTATCGGCTTAAAGACATAGACACAGCCTTAGTCCTTTAAGCTCGGAGAAATTAAAATCTTATCCTAAAAGACAGGTCAGGTCAACTCTATCCCTAAAGGAAAGCCTGAAACCAAGCAAGTTTTCCTCGCTTGTGAAAACGCAAGAGAACTTCAAGACCTAGAGCAAAATTTATATTCATTTGTGATACCAGAGTTGTATAAGAATGACAGATGAGTTGTCCTTTTTTGGATACATCTGTGCATAGCCGATGACAGATAATTGAGTGAGATGAATTGCTTTATCTGAAATGATTTGGTATATAAATTGCATATAAGAAAGAATGGAGGAATACAAATAAAAGGGGAAAGTGCCAATTTTTTCTTGCTTGAATACGTCTATTCTCAGGCAGAAGAAAAAAAGCAAAAACACATTGTGGTCAGGGATTCATAGAGTGGGGTAAAACCATGGAGAGGGGAAATAAAAAAACTATATCATCCTTACCGATGTTTTTTCCTTTGTCATGTCTCATAATATTTTTGGCATTTGCCTTGATTTTCTTCTCTCCGTCGATTTTTGCTCAGAATGTGTCAGTGCAAACTGACCAGGCAAAGATGGCACAAATTTTGAAACAATCAAAAGAATATTGCCGGAGATTAGCCCATGCAGCCCTGGATTTTGTATGTATGGAGGAAGTTTCAGAGAAAAAGATTAACATCATTCAGGTTCTCGAAATGATCAGGTTTGGGATGGGAAGCCGGGTCGTGGAAAAGGAGTTTGTACGTAAACATAAATATCTCTATGATTATCAGTTTATCCATAAAGACGATCGGAAAATCGAAAAAAGAATACTGCTGGAAGAGGATGGCATAAAGAAAAGAGAAGAAGTCACACGGCTGAAGACCACAATGTTTCAATATAAAAATGTTATATTCGGCCCGATCAATCTTCTCGATGAAGACAGACAGCCGTTCTATAATTATAAAATGATTGGAGACGAGCTCATTGATGGAAAAAAAACTCTAGTCATTGAAGCTACTCCCATTCCAACATTTCGCGAGCAGATCCTTTGGGGAAAAATCTGGGTATGCGAAAGTGACTTCAGTATCCTTAAGATCGAATGGAATCAGGACAGAATGGCACATTCTGCGATCATCAAAGACATGGCCAGAAGATACAAGGCGGAACCCCGGATCACACACTTAACAGAATTTGGCTTTGAGAAGAATGGGATAAGATTTCCCAGCCGTTATTTTATTGAGGAAGTCTATATCAAAAAAAAAGGGAAAAAAATCGTTCATTCAGAAACACAAGTTATCTACAAAGATTATAAATTTTTTACCGTTGAAACTGATGTTAAATTTAAATTGAAAAAATGAATAAGCAGATAAAACATTCGATAATTTTAGAGACGGCCTGGAACAAACAAACCGAAAATATAACACTAAAGGAAGAGGAATAGTCTATGCGTAAATATGCCGCTTTACTATGCTGTATGTTTTTTGGGGGAATGTTCCTGATAGCCCAGGAACTCAAGCATGAGGTCGCGGTCGTACTGAAGCTTATCCAGGTCTATGTTACCGATAGCGCCGGAAACCCGATCACAGACCTCAAACCGGATGAATTTATAGTCTATGACAATAGAAAGCTCCAGAATATAACGGAGTTCGAAAGACATCTTCTTTTTCCTCCTGAAGCTGAAGCCGTGTCTCCCCCCGAAAAAAAAGACCTTGCACGGGCAGGTGCACCGGATGATGTTATGAACCGGAAGTTCTTCCTCTTCTTCGATCTTGTCAATAATAACGCGAAAGGCTTTCAAAAAGCCCAGGAAGCGGCCCTGCACTTTCTCGATAACCAGGTGCAGCCTTCGGACGAAGTCGGTGTTCTTTCCTACTCGGTTTTAAAGCAACTGACACTCCATGAATATTTAACGAAAGACCGCCGGGCGGTTCGCAGCGTCGTGAGACAGATTGGGGGAACGGGAAGAATTGGCCGGGCAGAAAATTTTGAAGCACTGCTTTACCAAGAGATGACGGGTGAGCAACCTTGGGATGCCAGCCAGCAGGGCCAATCCGTGAAGGATGGAGCCCCCGCTCGCTTGAGAAATTTGGGATTACTGCCGGATTCACTTTTGGCGGAGGGCGCTATGTCCGGCGCCCGTTTCAACAGAGAGCAGTATAAAAATCTAATCCACAATATGTTTGAAAGACTGACCGGCCTTTCCAAGGCACTCCGCTACATTTCTGGGAACAAGCATATCATTTTATTTTCCTCCGGCGTTCCTTACTCGATGATTCACGGGTTGGAAACGGGCAGTCCGACCACATTCACAAGTCTGGGAATGGATGCTATTCTAAGAAGTAAATACCAGGAAATGATCAAGGAGCTGAGCAATTCGAACACGACCGTGTTTAGTCTGAACACCGAAAGTTTGGCCACAAACATGAATCTCCCCTCCCATCAGAAGGGAGAGGCCACACTCAGGAGTATTTCCAAATATACGGGAGGCAAATTCGTCGGTAACGTGCAAAATTATGATCAAGTCCTGGACACAATTCAAACATTTACAGGTTCCTATTATGTTCTCGGCTTCCAAATAGATGAATCCTGGGACGGCAGGTACCACTCTATAGAGGTCAAGGTCACACGCCCCAACTGTAAAGTTTTCGCCCAGAAAGGATATTTTAATCCCAAGCCATTCTCCAAGTACTCTGCGATGGAAAAGGAACTCCACCTTATTGACCTTGCGCTTTCGGATAGGTCTCTTCTCCAGAATCCGGTCGATATCCCGATGACTGTCCTTCCCTGTTCTGTTGGAAATGAACAAGGCATCTGTTTGCTGGCACAGATCAATATGGGAAAGATAAAAGAATCCATCGGGGAAAAGGCGGAGATCTACTTTATAGTGTTCGATGAAAAAGAGGACATTAAAGAAATGAAGCGGAAGGCGGTGAAGCTATCAGCCTTAAAGGGAAAGGAAGCCTATTATTATTCCATTATGCGCCTCTCTCCCGGGTCATACAAGTGCCGCATTGTCATGCGGGATATGGATAAAGGGAGCGGTGCGGTCGGGCGTTATTCGGTGGAAATTCCGGAGATCCCTGAGAAAGGCCTTATGCTTTTCCCCCCTCTTCTGCTGGCCCCTGGAAAGGCAGGCCTCTTTGTAAGAGGGTATGTCCCGGAGACAATGAGCACTGATTTTCCTTTGCTGGATTGTTTCCCCTTTGACCCGGCCAAGTATTCTCCTATCCTGGGAGCAATTCCTGGAGATATGCCCAGCATCCTGGCCGTGCTCCATTGTTCCGTTAGAAACCTCACAAATCCGCGTGTGCGGTTTACAGCCCACATGGTTGAAAAATCCTCAGGAGAGTCGATCCCCCTGACGGTGTCTATTCTCTCCGGTAAAAAAGAAGGCGAAATGGGGACGATCCTTGCCAAATTGAAATTGCCGGACATTAAACCTGGTGAGTACGTCCTCGTAATATCTGCAAATGACACCTCGAGTCAGGCCCGTTCTCAAACGTTTACCCCCTGCAAAATCCGCTGAATCAACCGGAAAGAGTATGAAGGGTATTGTAAATAAAATATATTATCAATAAAATCTTAGGGGCAATGTCTGAATTGGGAGAAAAGAAAATGAAGCTAAAAATATTTATTTGTATACTTTACTTTCTTATAATCGCTCAATGTTATGCGGCTATCGGCCAATTCACTCCTGCTGAAATTGCACAAAGGGAAGAGCTGGAGGAATTCCTCAAAACTGCAGAAATCATACAATCTGAAGATATTGGAGAGGGAGTGACAAAGCCAATTAAGCTCACATTAAAGAAGGGAGATGTGGAAAAATATGGAGTGTGGAAAAATCCCAGGGGTATAACGAACGGCCAGCTCGAGGGCTGGCAGTATGAAATTGCTGCTTATGAGATGGATAAGCTTTTGGGATTAAACATGGTCCCACCCACAGTCGAGAGAAAGCTCCACGGATTGAGAGGGTCCCTTCAGCTCTGGGTCGTGTCTCAATTCAGTGATCTTGATATAAGAGAAAAAGGAATGAGTATTCCTGAATCTGAGCTCTTACAGTGGTCAAAAATGAAATATTTAGGAAGAGCATTTGACTGTTTAATTGCCAACGACGACCGAACCCAGCAGAATGTACGCTACACTAAGGATTGGCGTACGATTCTCATCGACCATTCCCGCTCTTTCCGCTCCTCCAGGAAATTCACGAAGAGGCTCGTTTTTGGAAAAAAAGGTATTAAGGGCGTCATGCTTATCAGATACCTGCCCAGGGCTTTTGTAGAAAAGGTTAAGGGCTTGAACATTGATAATTTAGAGAACGTTCTGAAGCCGTATTTGAAGAACAAAGAAATCGAAGCTATTCTTAAACGGAAAGAGCTCCTCCTCCATGAAATCGAGGAAATGATAAAAGAAAAAGGCGAAAAAAAGGTTTTGTATTGAAACTTTTTCCTATCAAAATATTCTCCAATCATTATCTCTTTTCTTTTAGGCTTTCAATTTTTTTCTTGATCTTTTCTTGATTTGGGTTTATCTCAAGCGATTTCTTCCAGGCCTCCAAAGCCCGCTTCTTATCCCCAAGCTCATAAAAGCACTCTCCAAGGGGATTCAGGATGTCTACAACACTGCCCTTATGTGAAAGAGCTTTCTGATAATAAGCGATCGCCTCTTCAAGCTCACCCACTTCATGAGTTGTTTTTCCGAGATAGTGGTAGAGCGTAAAATTCTCTTTTTTTGCCTTCTCGAAAGGAATGAGGAGTTCTCTCACCCTCCGGAAGTTTTTTGAAATCAAGAGAACTCTCGCGTAGCTTAAGGCATAATCCAATGAATCCGGCTTTCTCTTATAGGCTTTTGCCAATGCATCGTGAGCTTTTTGTATGTCTCCTTTGTTCAGAAACTGATTCCCCAGGACATAAAAATAGTATGGATGATCAGCAGGTGGATTGGTCTGAGCGACTATCCAGGATCCGGGAAGCGGTTGTGTTGTGACAGAGAAGGCCTCTCTTTCAAAAAGATGCTTTCGTCCCTTTTGATCGAGAAGGGTAACCTCCACTGTGTATATTCCAGGTGAAAATTTTTCCAGGGGAATCTCTTCGAGAAAATCGCGGCCGTTTTTATATTCATTGATATTCCTGCGTATCGTTTGAAACGCCCGCTCACCTGAATAAAACGCATATTCCAGCAGTCCCTCTTCTTTCAATTCCTGGGTTAAACCATAGATCTGAAAGAACAGGAACAAAGTGTCTTTTTTTAGGAATCTGTTGTTGATGGATGGATAGATCTGAAGATTCCCAACCTGAAAGGCTCTGTTTGATTGACTGTACGGTGAATCACTGTTCACTTTCCTGGCTAAAATGACCGGGCTCATCTGCAGAGATTCACCCCCGGGTACAGAAATATTTCTTTCGAAAGAGGTGAATTCCTTGGTGACCATGTTTTCCATCAAGAGGTTGAAGATGTAATTCCCTGAAATCATGGGGAAGGAATCATAGAGAAAAAAAGAGTTCTTCTCTAAAATTTTTAATTCATCCTTTTTCAGCTCAAGCGGAACATCTCTTCTCGCTTGAAAGATGGTTTTCCCTTTAACATCTGTCAACCGGATGGACATTTTTAGATCAGTAAAGTATTTATCCAGGTAGAGATCGACAGAGAGGGTTTCCGGCACAATGATGTAATTCACGAAGAAAAGGCCGGATGGGTCCTGGATAATGCTCACCTTCGACTGGTTCGCCATGTAATAAACGGAATAACTGACATCAACGACCGCCTTATGCTCTAAAAACTCATAGGCGTAATCATCATTAACTTTTTTATGAGGATAGGATTCCACTTCGCCTATTAACATCGAGGATGAAAGTATTTGTTCCGGGCCGCTTCTTCCTGGAAAGTTAGAAAATATGGCTTCTGCCAATTCGATCCCAATATTGTGTTTTATGATCATATAAGCGTCCATATCTCTTCTCTCCAAACCTAAAGCCTTCATTCTCTTTAATTCTTCTTCTCGCGATGGGTCTTCTAATTCTTTTGGCAAGGGATCCTTCATTGTGCTTGTTGAAAAGGCATCCACCCTCTGAGTGAAAGGGACCAGACTTTTTGGCCCATCTGAGACCGGATTATAAAGCTCAAACTCTCCGGCTCCGTATCTCTGGAAGAACAGGAGTCGAAAGTTAGGTGCCTGCCCAAGTTTCGGATTGCCTTGATAATACCAGATCTCTATGGGATATGTGTCTGCTGACATGTATCTCTCTACTGTGACAGGCCTGCCCAGCATGATATAAAATCTTCCTCTATCCGTTCTCCAACCCTTTGTAGGTGCCCATCTTCCGAATTTCTTATTCGCGTATTCAATTCTTCTGAAGTGTTCATCTTTGAATTCATTCCGGGGTGTAGCCGGAGTCGGATCTCTCTGTCGCCAGAATTCTTCAATAAAAAGATCCCTTTCCCTGTCATTTTCCAGCTTGTAAAAAACGTCCTTTTCCTTAGGAGTGATGATATAGAGGATGTCTTCTTTTATCCATTTCCTGTATTTTCTGGGTAACTCGGGACTTTGCTTTGAATAGAGTGTAAAAGAAAAGATAAAAGAAATGAATACTATCGTGCTGCAAAGTTTTCCTTTCATTTTTCAAACTCCCTCATTCCTGAAAAAAGAAGAAAAAAGGCATTTTCAGAATTTAAATCTAATTCCGGCTCGAAGGCTAATACCGCTGAAATCAAAAACGGCCTTTCTTACCACCTTATAACCGGATGGTTCTTCCTCAAGTACGGCCAGGTAAGGATATTTTTCATCTTCCAGGTAATAAAGCGTTCCTTTTGCTTTTATGGAATCAACAAAATCATATACAACCCACTCTCTTTCTACGGCCGTCCCTTTGAGGTTGGAAATCCTGGCATATCTCCCCCGGCCTTCGATAAAAAAGACAGCTCTTGGAGTTAAATTGATTTCAAACCCGATCCCCCCGTGAAATCCGAGACTCTTGGCACGTGCAGTGTGATAAAGACTCTTCATATCCATCCAGTTCGAAGCCAAAGAATAGGAATACTTTGTTTGATAGAGTGCGGCTCCACAGTTAAAAGAGACAGCAAATAACTGATGAATGGGAAGAGTGAAAAACAATCCCAGTCTGATAGGAACAGCGTTTATCACAGGTGAACTATTCACCTGCGGCAATCCATCTAAGTCCTCTCTGGAAATAGTGAGAACACTTGTTTCAACTCCACGAATATAACCTGCTCCCAGTCCAATTCCTATGTGAGGGGTGAGGTTAAAAATGATATCTCCTGCGATATCAACTGCTCTATGGAAAGATCTTGTTCTGATATCCAGGGTGTATCCTTCAGAGGAGAGAAAATCTGCAGTGGAATCATACAAGCCTCTGGTCCCTTTATCTATGTCCCCACCAAAAAAAATGTTCAGGCCTCCACTCAGCCTCACGCTCAATCCTATTCCCCGGAAAAACTCAGGTTCTTCCTCCCAAAAATCCGGTTCTTTAATCGTTTTTTCCCTTATTATGTCTACAGCGTTTGAATGAATGTAGCCTATAACCACAAATCCTTCCTTGTCAGGCCCTATGATCACCCGGAACCATTCTCCTTCCTTTTCATACGATTTTAAAATCGTTCCTTTTAAGGCGGCAGCTACAGCCGGACTTCTTTTATCGGGCTCCAGCCGAATATCTGCCTTTTCAACCTTGATTTTTAGCTCCCATTCAGAGGATTTCGAATTTAATGCAGAAATATTGAGAGGTAAAAGACAGAGGACGAATAGAATGAGAAAACGGTTTATTCTGCCTATTTCAGGACTCCTCTCTACTCTACTATCTCTACAATATTTATACCATATCCATACCAAATAATAACAGATTAAGGCATTCCTTTTCAATGTTATCACTATCCACGATGCGACGATGCGTGAGGGAGTCATCAAACACACAAAAAAAATTCCAAAATGAAATAAGTATATGATATAATATTAAGTACAAACAGGAGGAGACACAGATGAAAAAAACAACATCGACAAAAATCATCCTATCATTTTTAATGATAGTGATACTCTCCCTTACAGGTTTTTCCAAAACAAAAACAGTCACCAGCAGCTGGCTGAGTTCTCCATTAAACATCGATGGGCTCTCTGGTGACTGGGGAGATGCTGCCCTGAGCTTCGAGAAAAAGGTATCCGTCGATTACGCCTTCAAGAATGATGCGGAAAATCTCTTCGTGCTTTTTATTTTCAAAGATCCTAAATATTTAAGCTCGATCAATGAGACGGGTATGACACTATGGTTCAACACCGAAGGAAAAAAGAAAAAGAATTACGGCATAACATTTCTTAAAAAGAAGATCTCGGCTGATGACTACATTTCTTATTTAGAACAGCAGAGAGGACCAATTCCCGAGGAAGAGAAGAAGAAAATATCAGCAAATCGCAGTTATTCTCTTCACAGCACTCATGTCATAAACAAAAAGAGTAAATCTTCCTCTCAACCCTCTGAGAGTGGAGAGATAAAACCCGCTCTATTCAGGTCGAAGAACCAGAACAAAATGACGGTGTATGAGCTTGTCATTCCTTTAAAAAGGCTCGCAGAAAATGCTCCTGGAATCGGAACTGAGCCGGGAAAAATCCTAAAGGTCGGTTTTGAATGGGGAGGAATGACAGAAGAGATGAAAAAGAGAATGCTTCAAAGGCAAGTCGCCTCGGGAAGAAGAACCTCAGGAGCTGCTGACTCCTGGAGTGGTGATTTGAGTCAAGGTAAAGGGGGGAGTTCAGTTCCGAAAACAAGTCGAAATCCTAAAAAACGTTCTTTCTGGGTGGATATCCACTTAGCTCAAAATAAGTGAGCAAGTCCTCGACAGAATGGCTATTTGATCTCTTTTAGATTTTCGAGTTCTTTGGTGTATTGATCGATATCTGTGATGCCGTATGTCCGTTCTCTGCTCTGCTGTTCAAACTCGCCCAGAAACCTGTTTCCTGCAAAGTCCCCCTGCGACAATTTCCATTTATTGGGTTTGGAAAACGAGAATGCATAATAAATCATCTGCTTCTCATATTGATAGGTCCAGACTTCTGCTGTTCTTGCCTGAATATCTTCTTTATCTCTTTCCGCTGCAATTCCGGTGACTCCTCCTCCACCTTCCCGGACCTTCATTGCCCAGTTATCCGTTTGCCTGTAATCGACCGCTGCCGGACTTCCGTTCAATAGATAGATTCTTGCCCGGTCAGTGTTCCAGGGCTGGCGGAAATTTTCTCTTTTGAAGGCATTTGCCGCAAAAGCAATTCTTTTCAGGAATTCCCTTTTGGATTCCGGCCTCCTGAATTTCCAGAAAAGAATTTGAAATTCTTCCCTTCCTTCAACGGTGAGCTCCTTATAAGCTGCCCGTTCAAAATCCTGCATGATGATGTAATGCTGCATATACCATGTGTCTTTGGACGGGAGCAAATTCATGCCGCAAGCTCCCAAAGCCAGGAAGGAAAGGACCAGAATTCCCATCTTCAGGAAGTTGAATTTTCCCCCAAACCGGGACCGATTCCTTAGTGTAAATTTTTTCATAATATTATATTACTAACACAGGGGAAAAAGGTTGTCAAAATCGATCCCGTAAAAAAGGGAGGCTTGATAATTGCCACTGCGTGCAGTATATTATTATTGTGAAAATAAAATTCATCTTTCCCTTACTTCTTTCTCTAAGCTTGATCTCAACTCTCCCCCTCTTCAGCCAGGTTAAAAAATCGCTAAAGGACCTGGGTGAAACATATAGAAAATGGCTGGAAGAGGAAGTTGTATACATCATTACTCCTAATGAAAAAGAGGTTTTTCTTCAGCTTGAAACGGATAGAGAAAGAGAAATATTCCTCAACGCCTTCTGGAAACAAAGAGACCCCACACCCGGCACTCCTGCAAATGAATATAAGCAAGAACATTACAGCCGGATCAAGTATGCCAACACCTGGTTTGGGAAAGAGTCACCCGGGCCGGGTTGGCGATCAGATATGGGGAGAATTTACATCATGCTGGGACTACCACAAGCAATCCAGAAACACGAAAACCTTCCCGAGGTTTTCCCTCTCATTATCTGGTTTTATGGCGGCATGATCGAATACGGGCTTCCCAATGCCTTTAATGTCGTATTTTTTAAAAAATATGGAATGGGCGATTATGAGCTCTATTCTCCTGTTAAATATGGACCCCAACATCTCCTGATCCATTATAAGGGAGACGCAACCAGTTACATAGATGCTTACTCCGAACTTTTTAATGTCGATCCCACCATAGCCGAAGTATCTATGACTTTGATACCAGGTGATTCACAGTCTCTTTCCCCTTCTCTTGCTTCAGAGATCCTTATTTGGCAAAAAGTCCCTTCTGCTCCCTATAAAAAGGTTGAAGATTCCTACGCAAAAAAACTTCTCATGTATAAAGATATTGTTGAGGTTGACTACACGGCCAACTACATAGAAAACGATTCTCTGGTCAAAGTGATTCAAGATAAATCGGGGATTTTTTTCGTGCATTATCTCATTGAGCCGAGAAGGCTGACCTTTGAACAGTATCTGGATAGATTCCTTTCTAACTTAGAGATCATCGGTAAAATTTCTGACCTAAACGGAAGGACAATCTACCAATTCGAAAGAACCGTTCCTATCGAATTCAATGAAGGACAAATAACCAATATTAAAAATAAATTATTTAGCTTTCAAGGTATGTTTCCTTTGGTTACAGGACAATACAGATTCAATCTGTTATTGAAAAATTCCATCTCGAAAGAATTTACCTCGGTTGAATCGGAGATTACGATCCCGGAGGCTTCTTCTCTCCGGATAAGCTCTCTCATCCTGGCAAATAAACTCGACATCAATTCAAAGCATAAAGGGAAAAACAAGCCTTTTCTGATCGAAGGTTCTCAGCTCGTTCCCTCCCCTCGAAATGATTTCTCCCCGCAAGAGACATTGTATCTTTTCCTCCAGATTCAGGGCTTGACCGAAGACCTGAGAGAGAATGCTTTCCTCGAGTATTCCATTATAAGGGATGACAAAAAAATTCATTCTTTGGTTAAAGGCATAAAAGAGTACCCGAAACAAACAAACTTTTTTGAAGAATTTCCCCTGGCCAATCTGCCTGCCGCTTACTATAAAATAAAAGCCTCTCTTCTCAACAAAAATCAGGAGGAAATCCTCTCCGAACAAAGCCGGTTTTATGTAACAGCGGTGATAAATCTGCCCCGGCCCTGGGTTCTTTCTCTACCCATACCGCCTATAGAAGATCCTGCCACTGCACACATCCTGGGAAATCAATTTTTAAACAAAAAAGATCTTCAAAAGGCAAAATCTCTTCTGGAAGAGGCTTATAATAAAAATCCAAATTCCCAGAATTACGCTTTAAGTCTGAGTCGAGTCCTTTTTATCGCTAAAGAGTACCAAAGGATAAAACAGATAGCTCTTCCTTTTCTTAAAGACCAAAGAAAATATGCATTTTTGCAAATAGTGGGACAATCCTGCCAGGCTCTGGGAGAGCTTAACGAGGCCATTTCTCACTATAAGGATTATCTTTCTCATTTCGGCACAAATATCATCATTCTCAACTCCATAGGAAAATGTTACTATCAATTGGGCAACACAAAAGAAGCTCTCATCGCATGGGAGAAGTCCTTAGAGCTCAATCCCGGTCAGGAAGAGCTGAAAACATTAGTAAAATCCCTAAAAGAGAAGAAATGAAAAAAACGTTTTTTATCCTTTTTCCTGTCTGTTTCTTCCTCCTTGTTTCTTGTGCTTCTTACAGGCTGGAAAAAAAACTATCCCCTGTAAATAAGGAATTCCTTTCCAAAGTGAGATACATCATCACCAGACAAGAGCGAAAAATCTTCCTCAATCTCCTTCCTTCAGACAGGAAGAGTTTCATTGAAGAATTCTGGGAAAAAAGAGACCCTGATCCTGATACAGAAATAAATGAGTTTAGGGAAGAATATTTCGAGCTTATTGAAGAAGCCAATCTTCTCTTTAAAGAGGGAAGCACTCCGGGTTGGCTCCAGGAGAGAGGAAGGGTGTACATCACCCTTGGCCCCCCTGACAACAGAGAAACGTATCCAAGAGGCATGTCTTTGTATGGAAAACCCATGGAGATATGGTATTACGGTTTTTTCCCGGTAGTCTTTATTGATGACAACTGGACCGGCAGCTATAAACTGGAGCCTCTCAGTGCCCAGCACATTAGTGCGATCAATAAAACCCAGGTCGATTCAAGACCGGAAGTCTCCAAGCAAAAAGTTGTCTTTGACTTCCATCTTAATATAAAAAAAGTGAAAGAAGGTGAAGCTCTTTTTCAAGTTGAAATTCCTTATAAAAATATCTGGTTTGCAGTAAAAGAGAATCTATTACAAACAATTTTAGAAGTCTCCGTGGAAGTATTGGATCAGGCTGAAAAAAAAGTATGGCAGCACCAGGAAAATTATGTAATCTCATTAACCGAAAAAAATCTCGAAGAACTCATCGGCAAGAATTATTTGATCGAGGTTTCGGCAAATATCAATCCTGGAAATTACATTCTTGCCGTAGAGATCGGAAACAATACGGGTGGAGAGCGGGTGAGGAAAAGAGCCAAATTCACCGTCTGATCACTCAGGTAAAGTGAAAACGAGAAAAAAAAGAGGGAAGAAGAGGGAGGGAAGAATGAAGGCCAAAGCATTTTTAAAGTTATCTCTATGCCTTTTGTTTTCTTTTTTGCTCGTCATGAGCGCCGCTGGACAAGCGGCAAGAGGAAAAGGAAGAGCCCATGGAGCCGTCATCGATGACAAAGGAAATCCTATCATACCGGCAAAGGTTATCATTGAATTTTTAGGAGGCGAAGTTGCCAAATTTGAGACCACTTCCAAAAAAAGGGGATGGAGTTTTTTGGGGCTTGGCACAGGGAGGTGGAAAGTGACTGCCTCTGCAGATGGATATATTCCTTATTCAGCAGAAATTTTTGTCCGGCAGCTCGGGATGAATCCGAAATTAACTTTGACTTTACAGAAGATTCAATCGACTGATTCATTTTTAATCGAAGATGAATCAACTTTCGAACTCTTAGACAAAGGCAATAGGCTCTTCACCGAGAAAAAATACGACGCGGCTCTTTTGGCTTACAAGGAATTTCTCGACAAAAATCCCGGTGCCTATCAGGTCCGCCTCAATATTGCCGACTGCTACCGAGAAAAGGGAGAATATGAACAAGCCCTTGAAGAATATAAAATAATCCTGGAAAAAATCTCCTCAGACGAACCCAAAGGCAAAGAAATCGCTGCCAAGGCTATGGCCGGAATAGGCGATTGTTATCTGAAAAAACAGGATTTTGAAAATGCACAGAATTATTTCAAGCAATCTATTGAAACATATCCGGAAGATGAGCTCATCGCTTACAATGTCGGAGAAATATACTTTTCCAATCAAAAACTCGATGAAGCCATCCAGTATTTCACCCTGGCAAGCAAGATCAAGCCGGACTGGAGTGATCCTTATTACAAATTGGGGCTTGTTTACTTGAATAAAGCTGATTTCGAGAAAGCCATAGAAACGCTCGAGAAATTTTTGACGCTCGAGCCGAACACAGAAAGATCAGCAAATGTCAAAAATATTCTTACTCAGATAAAAAAAATAAAAAAGTAAATTCATCTCAAATATCCATATGGCGAAAAAAAAACGCTCTCGCCGCAGGAAGAAAAAACGGCATAAGATCACACCTCCGCCAGAATCGGCTGCCGTCAGCACAGCTCACAGCATAAAAACCAAAACAGCCGAGACGTCTATCAAACTCCATCCCAGGAAATCCTGGATTATCGGTGTGGTACTGATAGTCATTATTTGTACTGCCGCGCTGATCCTATTTATCTCTCCCGCCAAAATCTCAATCCAGAGAGACAGCGGGCTGAATGTCCTGCTCATCACACTGGATACCACGCGGGCCGATCGGCTCGGCTGCTACGGCTACCCAAGAGCAAAAACTCCCAATCTGGATTCCCTGGCACAAAAGGGTGTCCGGTTTGCCAATGTCTACTGCCAGGTCCCGCTGACCTTACCCTCCCACTGTTCCATCATGGCCGGAACGTACCCGGTTTCTCATAATGTTCACAACAACGGCACCTACTATCTTACTTCCGACCAACTGACACTGGCCGAAGTGTTAAAAGCAAGAGGTTTTAAAACAGCGGCATTTGTGGCTTCTTTTACCGTCGACTCCCGTTTTGGCCTGGACCAGGGCTTCGATGTCTACGACGACAGTTTTCAGCAAGGCTCACCGTTCAAAGCTCTGAATGCCGAAAGGATTGCAGACCAGGTGTTTGCCCCCTTCTCCGCCTGGCTGGACAACCACCATGCGGACCAGTTCTTTTGCTGGGTTCATTTCTTCGATCCTCACCTGCCCTACGCCCCTCCCCCCCCCTACCGAGAGGATTTCTCCGACAGCCTCTACGATGGTGAGATCTCCTATATGGATTCCTACGTCGGAGAGGTTGTTGAAAAATTAAAGGAAAAGAACATTCTTGGCCAGACCCTGATCATCCTGGCCGGTGACCATGGCGAGGGCTTAGGTGACAAGGTCGAGATCGGCCACGGCCTTTTCCTGTATGACATGGTCATGAAGGTGCCGCTCATCTTTTATGCTGAAAATAACCTTCCCGGAGGAAAAGTCATCCCTTCGCGTGTCCGGTTGATCGACATCATGCCTTCCGTTTTAGATATGCTCGACCTGGAAGAAGCAGACCAAAATCAGGGCATAAGCTTGATTCCTTATATCGAGGGAAGAAAAAAAGACGATCTCGATTCCTATATGGAAACCTTTTATCCAAGGGAAAACTACGGCTGGTCCGAACTGACTGGCCTGGTTGCAGGCAACTGGAAATACATCCGGGCACCCAAGGCAGAATTGTACAATTTGAAGTCCGATCCGAACGAGGATAAAAATGTTCTTCAATCCAACACTAAAATCGTGTCGAAAATGAAGAACAGTCTGGAGATGCTGATCAAGAACAGCGCCATAGCTCCAGGGGCAGGAAGCCGGGCCCTGACTTCAGAAGAGCGGGAAAGATTAGGCTCACTGGGATATATTAGTTATTCAGATAACAGGGACAAGGGAGAGTATCCTGACCCAAAGGATAAGATCGATGAGCTGCGGATGATTCAGCAAGCTGAAATGTTTGAATCTCAGGGAGATTATCAGGCAGCGGCAGCGCTTCATGAAAAAATGCTCTCGTTGCGGCCCTCATCACCATCGAGTTACGTCAATCTGGCCCTGGCCCAGGCCAGATTGAAAAAATTTGATGAGGCTATTCAGACTTTGAAACATGGAATAGACAAAATCCCCGATTCCGAGATCCTTCTGGCCAGGCTCGGACACACCTATTTCGTCACGGGACAACTGAATGAAGCCTTTGTGGCTATGCAGCAGGTGCTCGCGATCAATCCCAGATATATTGATGCTCTGACGCTTTCCGCCGTGATCATGGATACCCTGGGAAAAAAAGAAACGGCACGGGACCACTATGAAAAGGCTCTTTCCATTGAACCCGAAAATAAATTTTTACGGATGAGTTACGCTCTTAACCTGGCCACAGGGGGAAAAACCTCCGAGGCTATAGATGTATACACCCCTCTCACTCAAGAATATCCCGGGGAATACAGCCTGTATCAGTACCTTGGGATTGCTTACGGCGTTGCCGGAGACTATGCCAAATCCATCGAAAATCTTAAGCAGGCAATAGGCCTCCATCCCACGCTTATCGCCTATTTCAACCTGGCTGTAGCCTTAAAAGAAACAGGAGAGATCGCCGAGGCCATCCATTACCTCGAATTATACCTGGAAGATCCGAAAGGAGAGGATGAAAGCAAGGTAAAAAGTGCCCGGATGGAGCTTCTCAATCTGAAAAAAGTTTTAAAATGAAAAAATATATTTTGGCTGGATTATTGGCTCTCGCACTCATCCGGCCTTTCAGCCTGGAATCAAAACAGCTTTTCGTCCGAATGAGTTTCGCTTTGATGCATGAAGGTCATGTGGAGGACTCGTGGCATAAAACCGCAGATTATTACAATTTTAGTTCAGTCAAAGGGAAAAGAACGAGCCCGGGAATTGAGTCGGGCCGTTGGCTGTATCTTACCGGACTATTCAAGAGCAATGCCCATTCACTGGGCTATCATGCGGGCGCATGTGTCGATTTCGACCTCTCGCTGAATCTTTTTTTATCGGTGGAGGCACTCTACAGGGTGGTCAATTTCAGGGAATTTAAAGCCCGTGTGGTTTTGCCTGCAGGGTTTGCCTCGTTTGCCAAAGAAATGGAAAATTTGGCTGTAGATTCAACATTTCTTTATGAACGACAGATTCTAGGAGAAGAGAACGTGGGAGACATTGATTATAGGATTTCCAATTTTAGCTACTCTGGTTTCTCGTTCCGGGCTGGACTCAAATTTAAATTTTAGCCCTTGTCTCAGATTACATAAAAAAACCCGCCCCCCGGTAAGGGGGCGGGTCTTTTATCTGCTCGTTGTGTACTCTCTTATTCTGCTTCAGCAATCACATCAGAAGGAGAATCTTACGCCGAGGCGGGCTGACCATCTTCCCAATTTCGAGGTGAACTGGCCAAATCTGGGATCGTCGTCGTAAGTACCTGTGGCTAGTGCTGCCTTCCAGTCGTAAGTCGTGGACATAATTTGTTCATCGGTCAATGATAAGGCGATTCTGTTCTGGGATGTATCCTGGGCTTGCCACGTCGATGTGTTGGTGACGTTGTAGATGTTGAGGTTGACCTGCATTTGGTATTTCCCGGCAATTCTCAGGTTGTATTCCATATAGAGGTCGGACCAGAAGGTAAAGGGCAAGCGTCCGATGTCGGCACGGTTATTGGGGTACACATAGACGTTGTTCATGTAAAGGCGGGTAGTCAACGGCAGGCCGCTGCGGCCGTAGCCCACGACACCCACAGTCAATCCGAACGGGAAGGCGTAGGAGCCGTAAAGCTTAAAATAGTGGGTTCTATCGTGCTGTAAACATCCGTCGAGCGGGTCTCCATTCCAGGCATATGGCATGAACCAGAGGTCATAGTTACGTTCCACGTTAGGAGAGTTACGTCCCCCTTCATCGGAACTGGACAGGCCGGAGTAGTTGCCTGCCGCCCGGCTCCAGGTGTAGTTGATGCCGCCCTGCCAGTTGTTGCTGAACCGTTTGTCGAGCGCAATGTTAACACCCCAGTATTCTCTCTTCGCTTTGGGAGTGGGCCAGACATCGTCGGAAAACTTTCCGCCCTCAGAAATGGGCAGAGACCAGCCGTAACCCGGATTGTCGTTGTAATACTTTTCACCTTGTGGTGTCAGAACGCCTATGTCTTCGATGGTGCGGATGAGATGCTTTTGGACAACGCGGACAGAGAGAGAGAGTTCTTCCAGAAGTTTCTTCTCGAATCCAAAAGTGATTTCCCGCTGAGCCACCGGCTTCATGTCGGGATTTGTGGTGTCAAAGGAGGGAATACGCCAGTTCATTGTGCCAACGTATGTGTTTGCGCCGTTGCCCGACTGGCTCGCTTGATCATCGATTTCACCGCTGGCTGCGATCTTTGTCCAGTCCAGATCGTTTAGTTCATAGTAGTCGCTGAGCCATTTGAAGCCGCCGTAGGCACCTTCTGCCATGTAGAGCTTCATGACATCGTAGTAGATGGCGAAGTTGCCGAAAACTTTCAGGCTGGAATCACCAAAAACATCATAAATAGCGCCGAGACGCGGAGCGAGTTTTTCCCCGAAGCCGAATTGGATAGGCTGCACAGCAGCCAGTTCAGGAGATGTCACAGGATCGGCAAAGGAGGGGATGTACTCACTTTCGGTCCTGATGCCGGCTTGTATGGTCAGCTTATCTCCGATCGTCCAGCTGTCTTGAAGGTATATGGCCCAGTTGTCGCTGTGGATGTCCCAGAACCAGCCGTAGGGAGAGGAAAAGCTGCCGCGGACCTGATACCATCCGTATGTGCCTTGGACCACCTCGCCACTGGCCAGTCCGGTGTACCTCTGGTCATCGCCCCAGTAAATATAAAGCCTGGGATGAGGAAGGGTATAGTCCTCATTTTCATGGAGCCTGATGTACTGAACACCCATCTTAAAGGCGTGCTCGCCCGCAAAGTAGGCGTAGTACGTAAGGTCTAAGTTGGCAACGATGCGTTCTTCAATACTTTTTCCGACTTCATAGTCGCTGCCCGGCCAATTTCTCCAGCCTCTGTAATGGATCAAGTCGGAGGACAAGCCTTGTGCGGCATACTCTGCAGTGTAAACCTCGTTGGAGCGCTGGAATCGATAAAAGGTTTCCGGCCCCACGATCTGCTGGTTGGTGGTATTTCTGCGGAAATAGCCGCCGCGGAGGCTGACCAGCATGCTGTTGCCCACAGTGTAGTCCATGGTAATGTTACCGCTCAGTTTGGGATAATCGAATCCATATTTGCCCCATTCGTAGTCATAGGTGCTCGTTCCATTTATGGAAGGAATAGAGCCCCGGTATTTGTAGAAGCTGTTGACTACGCTGGCCGTGACCCGCAATCCCGCGAAGGGCTGAGCCGTCAGCTTGATCTGACCGTTCCAGTTCCACCTTTTGTAATAGAAATCTTCGATAGCATCGGGATCGGCCGCATCCAGGAAGAATCTCGGGGCCTTCTGTTGTCGGTAGATAGGATTGAATGAACCAAAGAACCAGAGCCTGTCTTTAAGGATGTAGCCGCCAAGCTGGAAGATGCCTTCCAGGCGGTAAGTGGGATCCCGGTCCTTACCGCCTCCCCAGTACAGGTCATCATCGTTGACTAATTCTGCCCTGTTGTCGTCGAAGGGATCGATGCGCAGATAGTCCCGGGATTTCCCGTACATCAATGTGCTGTGGTCGTCGTAAAAACCGAGGAGATCGCCGTGGAATGCGTTTCCGCCAGAACGGGTGATGACGTTGATAACACCGCCCATCGAGCCGCCGTACTCAGCCGGATAACCGGACGACTTGACCTGGACTTCATCAATCAGCTCAAACACGACGTTCTGGTCTTGCGTCCCGATGTGCATGTCGGTGGTATCGGTGCCGTCTACGTACCACATATTTTCAGTTCCGGTAGCGCCGTCAACCGAAAGTCCGCCGGTGTTGCTTTCGTAATGGGTGCCGGGAATGATGCTGATCAGGCCGGTAAAGTCTCTGCCTCTGGGCAGACTCATGAAGAGCTCTCTGGTAATGGTTTTACCCTTGACAGTGCTTTTGACGTCGATAATAGGGCTCTCTCCAATAACAGTAATCGACTCTTCTAATGTGCTTGGCCTCAGGGCGATATTAAGGGTTATCGTTTGCTCAATCTGAAGGTAAACATCTTTCCTGATAAGAGTATCAAATCCTGGAAGTGAATAAGTAATAGTGTATGTTCCAGAGGGCAGCGCAAACAAGCGGTATGTTCCTGTTTCGTCGGTTATAGCTGTCGTTGTACCTAGCAGCTTAGGGCTGGTCGCTTCGACTGTTGTGCCTGGAAGAGGCTCACCATCTTCATCTGTTACTCTTCCCATGACTTTTCCAGTTGGTGCTTGAGCTATGGCTAATGCGCAAATCAGAATCAGGGCAAGTGGGATAGAAATAAAAACTCTAAATTTACTCATTTTTTTCTTTTTCTCCTTTTTCCCTTGTATTCTACTTAAAGGGCTTAATGAGTTTGGAAATTTTTCTTGCACAACTCTTCATTTGTTATTTTTGCTTGAGAGCTGAGCAAGATGAAAGCCATCCTTCTGAAGTGGAAAATATATATTTCCACTCCAACCATAACCTATAAAATTTACCACCTCGTGATTATCACCTCCTTTTTGAAAGTTTTGTGTCTGTTGAAGATCGGTTAACATGTTCGAAAAGCCTGTTTTCTCAAAATATTCTGCATAAAATCATTATGTTTTGACATTTGTTCGATGCAGAAGGAATTAAAAAAAATTATTACCTCCCCATTATTAATCAGCAATATTTGTGCCAATTTCCAAAGCGATGACGTAAAATTAATCTCTTTATTATCAACATGATAGAAAGAGTCCAATTTCCAACAAAAAAGACAAAATCCAATAAGTTGGATTCTATACAAAATTTTGGATTCAATCCCTATTCCTTTATGATTATAAATTTATATATTATAAGCTCGGTTGTCAACATATAAAAGTACACACGGTCAAGCCATAGGAAGATATCTAGTAAGTATTTTAGACCTTTCCAGATAAGCCCTAGCCTGATTTCCTATATTTGACTTTGGCTCGGCAGCTCATTTCCTGTTTTCATCATAAACAAACTGCTCTGGATTATATTTGTTGTTCGAAGCCAGCTGGACAACTGCCTGGACTTTCAAGGGTTTTGGCATTTGAGGTCTCATGCCACCACCGCGCATTCCACCTCTGCCGCCGCTCATGCCGCCTCTGCCTCCCGTTCCGCCTGTGCCTCCTATTCCACTTCTGCCGCTCATCCTTTGCCTGGACATTTTAGGGGTTTCCAACCGCACACCGATCAAACTTCCTGCCTTTGCACCTATAGCGTAAGGATGTTCTTCGCTGTGAGTCAGAGGGACTTTAAGCTCATAGACGAGCATTCCGCTCAAACCCTTTACATCAATGTCAATCCCCTTTGCATCTTCTTTGGGCATCCTTATGCTCTCATCTTTCCCAGGGACAAAAATCTCCAATTCAGTCATCGATCTTCTTTGGGCCTGCCGAAATCTCTCCGGATCCTGCTCGTCCCCTCTCCTCCCCATCGGAACGTCACCAGCCTGCATCCCTATTGGAAATTTAATCCCGAATGTTTCCTTCTTGCCTCCACTCGGGTCAAACCAGAGCATAACACCCTGCCTCATCACCTGATTCCGTACAAACTGGTCCTCAGCAATCATGCAGATGTAGAGAAAATTCTCATCATTGAAGAGACCGACAGAAATGTTTTTGTCTTCCATGTACATCATAGCGCCCAGCCAGTCATTACTTTGCCCATCAACTGTGATCTCGCGGTCCAGCCAATTGCTGTTCAGCTCGAATGTGCCGCACCCGGCCAAGAAGAAGGCAAAAAAGAATAGGATGGATGCCAGAATAATCCTTTTGTAGCAAAAAATTCCTTTGTATTTTTTAGACAGTGCACTCATGCTTTCCTCCATATTATAAATATCCTTAATTATTCATAAAAACTGCCGCTACAATTATTTACTTTCAACTTTATTATTACAATTCTCACATAAGTTAGACAATATCATTCTGAAAGTATTTGATTTTTATTTCTTGATATCTCAAACATTATACCTTCACCTAGTTAGACAAGGTCATTCCTTGATTTATTCCAGGAATATATAATCAAGAAAACTATTAATTGAGATGAAAAGTTGCAAAAAAGGGGACGTTCCTATGAGATGTCCTTTGCAAATCAATCGTCTGAATTAATGCATTTAATTCCGAATGATCCAAAATCATTTAGAACTTGCATTACACTACAATATAATTATAAAATAATCATGAAAGACGTACGATTTGAATGGGACAGAAAAAAGGAGCTGGCTAATTTTCGTAATCACGGTGTTGAATTTGAAGAGGCCAAAACTGTTTTTTACGATGAACGTGCCATTGAATTTTATGATGAAGATCATTCTTCGAAGGAAGTCCGCTTTTTAATGATAGGATTGAGCTTAAAATTTAGGATCCTGCTAGTGAGTTACACATTTAGAGAAATAAGTGATGAAGATTTAATCAGAATAATATCTTCCAGAAAGGCAACAAAAAACGAACAAAAAGTCTATTTTGAGAGATCAATATGAAAAAAGAATACGATCTTAACAAAATGAAAGGAAGAAATAATCCCTATGCAAATCGCCTGAAAAAACAGATAACGATTCGTTTGGATAGCACGACAATAGAATATTTCAAAAATCTTGCCAATGAAACGGGATTCTCATACCAGACGCTTATTAATTTCTATCTAAAGGACTGTGCTGATAATCATAAGAAACTAAAAATCCAGTGGATCAAGCCACATTCATGAACATTTAACCGTCACGATAAAAGAGGGGTCAAATCTTTAATCTTGAGAAAATTATCAAAGAAAAAGGATCAAACTAAAGATTTTATAATTTACTCAAGATTAAAGATTTGACCCCTTTTTTGCTCAAGAAAAATAGGACCGTCCCCTTTTTTGTCACGAATTATAAATTTTCCGATTTTTCCCTTGATAAATGCGACACTGTGTCGTATTTTTACGACAGCATGTCGTATTCGAGTTTCGACCTTGAGGACACCGAGCAAGAAGAAGACCAATGGTCAGACTTTAGCTTAGAAGAGAAAGATCATGATTAATTTTTACTTTATCGGACGAATCGCTTTTTATGAAGCCAGGCTGCTTTTGCGGTCATGGGGATTTCGCATTTTTTCCGGACTCGTTTTGATCATCCTGGCCCTTGTCAATATTGCCATCGTTTTGCGGAGCGTATCGACTCCCTACTACATCAGTTCTCTATCAGGTTCCCTGCCCTTAAACAGCCTTAAACTCTTTAATATCTTCCAGGGAATCATCGTCGCTTTGATGGCAACTGAATTTTTCAAACGTGACAGAAAACACGATTCCGTTCAAGTTGTCCTTGCAAGCTCCTTTTCAAACGTGGAATATTTTCTGGGAAAAGCCCTGGGCATATTTTCTGTATTTTTGCTGTTGAATATGCTCGTGCTGTCCATTACTTTTGTCATCCACTTCTTTTTCTCAAGCACCATTTTTGCCCTGCAGCCGTATCTGCTGTACACATTGTTGATCAGTCTGCCTACATTAATTTTTATGATCGGGCTGTCATTCTTTCTGTCCTCGCTGCTGCGAAGTCAGGCTGTGGTCTTCTTCATCCTTCTTGCCTATTCTTTTCTGGTTATAGTTTTTATAGGGGCACCGTTTATTGGTCTTTTTGATTCCTATGCATTCTATCTGCCTCTTATGTGGTCGGATTTTATCGGCCTCGGCAACATCCATTCAATTCTATTGATCCGCTTGTTCTATGTCCTTCTGGGCTTGAGTTTCTTTTTTGTTTCGCCTCTGCTGTTTAAAAGGTTGAGACAATCGGCGCTCTCGAACACGGTGACAGGATCGCTCTCTATGGTCTGTTTGGTGCTGGTCGTAATCCTGGGATTTAGTTACACAAACGGCAAATATGCCGATAGAAAATACCGTCATCAACTCAAAGAATCAAGTCAGGGATTTCGAGAAACACAATCAACAACCATTCTCAGTTATGATATTCAACTCGAACACACAGGCAAAAAAATCAGCGCTACAGCTCAACTGGATATGGTCAATGAATCTCCCACTGCCCTCGATACAATTCTGATGACACTCAATCCTGGATTAAAGGTTGAATCTGTCACCCAAGGCAGCAGACCTCTCAATTTTCGACAGGACAACCATCTTCTTCATGTGACTCCAACAGAGCCGATCCAATCAGAGGATTCAATCGGTTTAACTATTTCTTATTCCGGAAAAATCGATGAACGCTACTGTTTTCTGGATATCGAAAAGGAGCGCTACGAAAGCCGGTACAGGCTTTGGATTTATGATATTCCCAAACATTATGCTTTTGTCACATCCGATTTTGTCCATCTCACGCCGGAATGCGGGTGGTACCCGATCTCCGGCCTTCCCCCGGGTGCAGCCTACCCGGCTATGGCCACCCCCAGTTATTCCAAATACACTCTCACAGTCACAACTCCCAAGAGTTTGACCGCCATCTCTCAGGGAAAACCTGAGACACGGACCCAAGGCGACACAATTCAACACACATTCAAGCCAGAAGTCCTTCTGCCGAAAATATCTCTGACGATCGGCTCCTACCAGGTTCACGAAATTACGATCGACAATCTCACCTACTCTCTCTATGTGCGGCCGGGCCACGATTATTTCACTCCTCTCATGGATCACATCCAAGATAATGATATACTCACGGAACAACTCATCAGGCCGAGTCTAGACCAGCTCGAAGTGTTTCTGGGTGTGTACTACCCCTACAAACGCCTCTCTCTTGTTGAAGTCCCCATAAACATCATAAGCTACCATCGTCTCTGGACTGTAGCGCATGAAACGGTCCAGCCTCAGCTCACATTTATCCCGGAAATGGCCACGATTAACACTTATGGTCAACTGCGTTTTCCTCTGGATCAAGAAAGGGCGTTGCGGAGCAGGCAGGTGCCTGTCGCCTTGAGTGGGATTCAGAGGGGCGCTTTATGGCGCTTTATCAACTGGAATTTGATGGGCAATACAGATTATATCGATCCAGCTACAGTCAAGACAATCGACAGGATGAGACGAAACAAAATTGGATTCAACTTCAAGGCCGATATCGAAACGCAATTCGATCTTTTACCCAATTTTGTCTCATTCAACTCACAGGTCGTTTCCACCAGATGGCCCGTCCTCAATTTTGCGCTGGAATCCTATATGCGCAAGCGTGTGGCGGCTCCCCTGGTGATGTACAGACAAACAGAGAGCGGTCTTTCCCCTGAAGAAGAGTCCAACTTGGATTTGAAGGACCGCTCGCTGGCCGCGATGATCACGGATCCGGATCTCGAAACTGCCGTCGTTCACGGCGCTCTCCAAGCCAAAGCACAAACACTCCTGGCTTTGATCGAAGCCAAATACGGAGAAGAAAATTTTAATGGAAAAATCACAAGTTTCCTTACCCGTCAGAAACACAGCATCATCACTGAACAAGATCTGACGGATTTCCTATTCAGCTTGGGGGACATCTCCCTCCGTGAGATCGTCGATGAGTGGTACACCGGCTCCCAGATTCCCGGCTATATTATGGGAGATGTCGAGAGCTATGATGTGATCGAAGGGGAAAGAAAACGGACTCAGGTTAAATTCCTCATCGCCAATCCCACGTCTGTGGATGGCATCACAAAAATCAAGCTGCGGGACCGGCCACAGCGGGGGGGACCGCCACCGGATATTTATTCTCGAGCGCTTCTCATCCCGGCAAAAACCACTATACAGGTAGGCTTTGTCACTGATCAACCGCCCGCCTCAATGACAGTAGAGACCTTTGTCTCCCAAAACATCCCCGTATCCATCGATATGCCTTTTTATGAACGGCGGGTCTTGAGAGAAGAGAATCCTTTTAGGGGAGAAATATCAAAGCCCTATGAGCGATCGGATCTGTTTCCCGAGGATGAGATCATCGTCGATAATAGTGACCCGGGATTTGAGATCCCTGGCATGGCTAAACAGCACTGGCTCAGCCGCATCCTGCAAAATCTGTTCAATGTCAAAGAAGACTCGACAGTTTTTACCGGGATGAATCTTCTTGATCCTCCCGCGTTCTGGACGCAGTCGACAAACCAGGATTTTTACGGAGAGTTTGTCCGTTCAGCCTATCTGAAAAAATCCGGGGAGGGAAAGGACAGAGTTGTATGGAATGTGGAAATCAAAGAAACAGGAGATTACGACATCTCTTTTTACCACAGCATCTCCCGGAGAATGCGGCAGGGGGTAAGGGCACGACAACAGCAAGCTGCGGACCGATCTGGAGGATCCTCATCACAACGCCGGGGAAAAAAGTTTTTTTCGGTCTCCGTTCGGAATGGGACAGAAGAGGTCGAGATCGATCTCTCGGAAACCGGACAAGGATGGAACCTCATCGGATCTTTTCAGCTGGATGCTGGACCAAACAAAATTGAACTCAGCGATAAAAACGACGACGGCTATGTGCTGGCGGATGCCGTAAAATGGGTGAAAAGAGATGCCGGAAAGAGGCGCGTGGCCGCCCGTAAGCACATCTTCGAAGACAAGTAATCCAAAGATTTTTCCATGGCGAAAATTCTTGAAAGATTTTTGGGAGGGAAAGATTATCAATTGGAATTACTCGCTATTAAATAAATTGGAAGAAAATCGGACTATATCTTGTCTAATATAATAGGACATTGTTTATTTATTTCTAATGAAGTGTACATTATAATGAAGCAGGAATTTTTCGACTCTATTAGCCTGGATTATTCACGAGTCGAGATTGCAGTAGCGGCAGTTTTTATGAATAACTCAGGCTAGAAGGAAGGACTAAAATGCAAATATCTATCCGAAAGCTGTCGAAACGCTACTCCGGTGGTAAATACGCCCTCAGAGAGGTGGATCTGGAAATTGGCAGCGGTATGTTTGGCCTTCTCGGTCCCAACGGTGCCGGAAAAACGACCTTGATGCGTATACTTGTAACCATGCTTGAGCCAAGTTCAGGCGAAGTCCTGGTAGATGGGCATGCGCTTCATAAGTACCGCAAACAGGTCCGTCAAATGACAGGTTATCTGCCGCAAGATTTTAGTATCTTTTCGAAGCTGAAAGTCTGGGAGTTCCTGGATTATGTCGCTTCTTTAAACGGTGTTCGTGCAAAACGTGCCAGACTGGCTAAAATTGACCAGCTACTTGAAGATGTCGGACTTTTTGATGTGCGTGATCGCCGCTCAAGTAAACTCTCCGGAGGCATGAAACGCAGACTGGGAATTGCTCAAACTTTGATCGGCGATCCAAGAATAATGATCGTTGACGAGCCCACCACCGGTCTTGACCCTGAGGAGCGTGTGCGCTTCCGTAACTTGCTGGCAGATCTTTCCGTTAAGGATATGATCATTCTTCTCTCTACACATATCGTGGGCGATATTTCCTCCACATGTGCCAATGTTGCCCTGCTAAACGCGGGCAAAATAGTCTTCGATGGCTCGCCAGATGAATTGATCAGTGCAGCCAAAGGGAAGGTCTGGAAGGTATCGGCTGGTGTTGAAGAATCAGACCGGTTAAAGGAGAAGTACCCGGTGATCTCAACCGTGCCCTCGGATAATGGATATGAATTACGCCTGGTGGCGGATGATATTTCTGTAAAGGGCGCGGTCCCTGTCGACCCCAACCTGGAAGACGCTTATATATTCTTCATGAAATCCCTCGGCTATGACGAACCTAAGGGAAACAACAGTGACTTATAATATAAATAAAGGATTGGAACCATGATAAATTTTTACTCTATTTGGAGAATCGCTCTCTATGAAGCCAAGCTGCTGCTTCGCTCATGGGGATTTCGCATTTTCTCAGCAATAGGACTGGTTATTCTGACTCTTCTCACTATCGCGATAGGAACAACTGCTATCTATGCCCCCTATTTCTTTCACTCTCTCTCCAGTTCTTTACCTCTAAACAGTATTAAGCTGTTTAATGTCTATCAGGGATTAATTGCCGCTTTCCTGGCAACCGAGTTTTTCAAGCGCGACAAAAAGCACAACAGTAACCAGGTTGTACTCGCAAGCTCATTTTCTAATATGGAATATTTCCTGGGAAAAGTCGTCGGCATCCTGTCCGTATTTGCCCTGCTGAACGCGGCCGTATTACTCATAACCTTTGTTATTCACTTCTTCTTTTCCAGTACGATATTTGCCTGGCAGCCATATATACTTTACACGTTGCTTATCAGCCTGCCGATGCTGATCTTTATGATCGGGCTCTCTTTCCTGCTGTCCGCTCTGCTGCGCAGCCAGGCAGTGGCATT
>JAGLWV010000275.1 GCA_023133225.1 Candidatus Aminicenantota bacterium
GCAATCATAATTATAATTTTCATAACAATTTACATGATAGATATTATCTCTTCAAAACTACGACTATCGGTAAAATAGTGGAATTAATAAATATGGAATTGATACGAAAAACGCAAAAAATATTTCATTAGGAGGAAATAATGAAAATAAGACACTACTTATCCATCTTGACTCTCTTTTCTTTACTTGGCGCTGCATTCTCTTCCGTTAACGGAGACACAGTAGGGACAAAAACATCCAAGCTTACGATCGGGGGAAGACTGCAAACTCAATACCAGTTCGTAGATTCCACCCCATATACAAACCGGCTTATCCTGCGGAGAGCCCGCCTGAGTTTCCAGTCCCAATTGACCGAATGGGCATACATGAAAGTGCAGCTCGAAGCAGGGAAGCAATCATTCACCTTAAAAGATGCCTATATAGGTTTTAATCCAAAGGGATTCAGTCTTTTCATTGGACAGAAGCATGTTCCTTTCTCCCGGGAAGCCTTAAACTCCTCAAAGTACCTGCAGATGATCGAAAGAAGCCGTACATCTGAATTTGCACCCTTCCGCCAGATGGGCGTGGGTGTACATGGTTTTGCCCTGGATAAAAAACTGGAATATTCAGCAGGCATTTATAATGGAGCCGTTAACAGCAGTTCTGTCTCAAATTTAGGGGCTAATATTCTAAGCAAAGTGAAAATTTACCGCATCGATGCAGGAGCATCAGGGGACAATAACAAATTCCTCTATGCAGGACGAGTGGATTTTCATCCTTTCGGATTAATGAAAAAAACGCAGTCTTATCTGGAAGATCTAGAGCATCTTCTTTTAAGCCTTGGAGTGAATTTCATTTATTCTGATGAGTCTCCAAGCAGCGGCCATAATTTAGGTGCGGCAGAACTTAAGAAAACTTCTGCTTATGGAGGAGATGCTGCTCTCAAATATAAGGGCTTCGCCGGAACTTTAGAGTATATTCACAGGAACCTTTCCTGGTGGAATAATGCTGATGATATTGATGATGCCGCTCAGGATACTTTTACTCTTCAGGGAGGATATATGATCATCCCGAAGAAACTTGAGCTGACTGCCAGGTTCGAATGCGTGAGATTTGATAAGGATAAAATTCTTTTAGGGCCTGCCGGACAAAATAAGGATAACTGGCTGACCTTTGGTTTTAATTACTTTTTTGAAGCACACCACACAAAAATTCAATTTAACTATATTCTGAAGAATGAATACATGCCCTCCGGCATTCCAGAGCTAGACAATAATACTATACTCGTTCAATTCGCTTATTATTTTTAATCGCTCGTTGTTTTTTATCGCTAATCCTGGATTCCCGCCTTCGCGGGAATGACAGACACCTACATGCTTCGCGGGAATGACAGACACTTACAGGCTTCACAGAGCCTGCCCCTGTGAAGACGCGGGAAGGACAGACATGATGAGCCAATAAAAGCATCGGTAAAAAAGGGGACAGGCAACTTTTTGGGACAAAAAGTAGCCTGTCCCCTTTTTTGATTTCCTGTCCCCTTTTTTCCTCTTGACGTGTGAGATCGCCCTGGCACTACGTACTTCACAAAAACAAAAAATAAAGTATATTCATTCTCATTACATCGATAAAGAGCCTTGACAACTCCCCATTGCTAAAGCAAGGGGCTTTACGGCTTTGTCTGGTAAGGTCTGACCCCGTTGATCCCCTTGACAAAGCAACTTCAATATGTTCACATGCTAGCGAACAGAAGAACGCCCTTTAGTATGAATAAAAATGACACATTCGGCTCCCACATCAAAACATTGAGAGCCGCCAGGAATATCGGCCAAAGAGAACTTGCAAGAAATATCGGTATTTCTCCCTCTTATCTGAATGACATCGAGAACAACAAGAGGCTTCCTCCAAGAAAAGAAATAATAAAAAAAATCGCATCTATTCTAGAGGCAAATTTAGAAAATTTATATGACCTGGCGGGGAAGCCCAAAAATAAAATTCCCCCCGATATTCCAGATATTATTAAGAAAAACAATGAAATTCCATCATTGCTGAGAACGATAGAAAGCTACGGCTTAAACTCTAGGGAAATAAGAATAATTAAAAAAACAATTGAGGAGTCAAACATGAAAGCAATCATTATCGCTGCAGGAATGGGCAAGCGGTTGAAACCATATACAGACGGTTTGCCTAAATGCATGCTTAAATTTGGCGGCAAAACGCTCCTTCGGCGTCAGCTCGAAGCGCTTAAAGCATGTAAAGTGAAAAATGTTGTAATAATCAAAGGATATGAAAAAGAAAAAATAAATTACCCCGGAATTAAATATTACACCAACGATAACTATCAAAATAATAATATCTTAAGTTCTTTATTTTACGCAGAAAAAGAAATAGAAGGAGAAGTTATCATCTCCTATTCGGACATCCTTTTTGAAAAACAGGTTGTGGAAAGGCTGGTTGAATCAAAAAAGGATATCTCCATCGTAGTGGATATGGACTGGAAAGGCTATTATGAAGGCCGCAAGGACCATCCCATAGAAGAAGCGGAAAATGTTATTTTTGATGCTGAAAACAACGTCATGGAAATAGGAAAAATATTAACAAAAAAGCATGATGTTCATGGTGAATTTATAGGAATGATGAAACTGACATCGAGAGGTTCAGAGATCTTCAAGAAGCACTTTAACCGATCCAAAAAACTCTTTTGGGGAAAGCCTTTTCAGAGGGCACAAACCTTTGAAAAAGCTTACTTAACAGACATGATCCAGGAAATGGTTGATCTAGGAGTGCCCATCCATGGTGTGATTATTGAGCGCGGGTGGCAAGAGATCGATACAGTCGAAGATTATAAAAAAGCCATAAAAAAGTTTAAAGCATAGGGAAAAGAAGAGTAAGGGCATGAATTCCTACCAATCGCAGTTTTGGAAAATAAGCTCAAGTGAGCACACAGCCCTTAATAATCTTATTTGAGTTGGAGAAAAATGAGAACTGCTCTGATAAGTGACATACATAGTAATTATATAGCCCTTCGTTCGGTGTTGGAAGATATAGAAAGCCAGGACATAGAACAGATATTTTGTTTAGGTGATCTCGTAGGATACGCTCCCTGCCCAGATATAATATTTCCCTTAATACATGATCAAAAAATACAAACCCTCATGGGGAATTATGATGAAGCGGTAGCGTTTGACAAAGAAGATTGTGGATGTGGCTACGCGGATGAAACATGTGAGCTTATGGGAAATATCAGTTTCGAATGGACACTTAAGCATACTTCACAAAAAAACAAGGAATGGATGAAAGATCTTCCGAAAGAAATTCGATTGAATATCGATGGCAAAAAAATCTTAATGGTTCACGGCTCTCCAGAAAATTTGAGCGGACGAATCGAGCCAAATATATCAGACGAAAAATTAAATGAAGTTATGGAAAAAGCAGATGCCGACATTTTGTGCTGCGGCCATACTCACTGGCCTTTCCACAAAATTGTTGAAGAAAAACACGTCATTAATCCCGGGAGCGTGGGCAGGCCGAGAATAGGAAGCCCTCAGGCAAATTATGCCGTGGTTGATTTACAGAGGGGATGTAACGTCCGGTTTAGATTCATCGATTATGACTATGAATCGTTCGCGAAAGAGATTGAAACATCTAATATGCCAGAGAATAATTTTGCTGAAGTCTTAAGAACAGGGTACTGGAAGTTTTAAAATGGTACAACTCAAAGGCTTAAAGCCTAACAGCAAAAATCAGAATAAAAAGGAAGTAAAAAAATTTAAAGAGTAAGAAGGAGGATAGAATGAATAAAACATTCTGGAACATTTGGACTTCTTATGCAACTTACTACTTTGGGAAAGTAAATTTGAGCATAGTTGTCCCGGCGCTATTAGTCACATATAAGGATTTGAACATGCACAGCGTCGGTCTGGTATCGAGCGGATTTTTCTTTGCCTACGCGATTGGCCAGTTTTTGCATGGCCAGATTTCAGAACGATATAATCCATTTGTTTATATATCGCTAGGTCTCATATGCTCAGCTATTATGAACGTATTTCTTGGATTTACTGCAGGATTTTTTATTTTATTATTTATCGGAGAAATTCTTGATGGTGGATTTCAGGCAATGGGATGGTCGTCTATTGTGAGAGCTAATGCTGAGATACAAAAAGATGCAAAAAGCAGGGAGAAAACATCTACGATCCTGGGCACATCTTATCAAGCAGGTAATTCTATTGCATGGCTTATTTCTGCATTTGCTGTTGGAACATGGGGCTGGCAAGCCGGATTTTGGGTTGCAAGTTTTTTCTTGTTTGCAAGAGGAATAACGCTACTTCTCACTAAGCCAAAAATGGAGTTCAAGCCAAAACAAAAGGTTAAAGCTCAAGTTAAAGCAACGTTATCATTCCCTATAGTCATGAGCGGCATCTCATTATGTTTTTTAAATATGGTTAGATTCGGAGTTATCACCTGGATACCATTATATTTCTTTATAGAAGGAAATTTTGGGGTAGGAGACATGGGAAAGGTTGGTTTAAAAGTATTTCTGATCCCCATCTTTGGCATTTTTGGTACTTTAGTATATACCAGGATAAAAATGGACAAGGATATTACCAGTATTGTCTTTTTAAGCCTTCTGGGAATTAGTTTTATAGTTTTTCC
>JAGLWV010000276.1 GCA_023133225.1 Candidatus Aminicenantota bacterium
CATTGGGCACTTGTTGACTATATCCGGAATTATTATCTTGAAAAGAAATTAGCTCCTATGGTTCGCAAGCTCTGTAAAAACACGGGATTTCAGCTTAAATACATCTACGAGCTTTTCCCTTCGGGTCCAGCCAAAGGGGCGTGCAAGGTTGCTGGACTCCCCAAACCTGATGGCTGCGTCTAGCAGGATGGAGCTTCAATGCTTTTCATCCTGAGGCTCGGAGTAATCCTCTCATTTCTAATTTCAGTTATTTCCCTTTCCATCCTGGTTTTAAAAACCTTCTCCTTCGGCAAAAAGCCTCTCTATGCAAAGCCTCAAGGGAAGAGCATAAAGGGAATCTTTTATGCCTTTGGACGGGGGATGATGCCATGGGAAAAGGAGAGTGCAAGAAAGCATCTTCCCACTTATATTGTAGGAATTATGTATCATGCGAGCATATTTGCAGCTTTATTCTACCTTATTTCAATCGTCTGCTCTTTCGGACTGCCAAGTCTTGCTGTTCCTCTTCTCAGATTTCTTCTCGTCTCAGGATCTATCTCCGGATTCTTTCTCCTTTTTAGAAGAATTTTTCTCCCTTATATGAAAAAAATAAGCTGCCCTGATGATTTTGCTTCGAACATCATTGTCAGCCTTTTTCTAATTTCAGCATTAGTTAATACTTATTCTGTGCATTCAACCCCACTGTTCTTTTTGATCGCGACCATCATGTTTCTCTACATCCCTGTTGGAAAAATTCGCCATTGTTTCTTCTTTGTTTACGTCAGAATACTCTTTGGCATCTTTTACGGCAGGAGGGGTGTTTTTCCTCCAAAAATGCGAAAGGCCTGAAGCATGAACGATAAATCCGATACAAAAGACCCCCTGGAAGAAAAAATAAAGCAACTGACTGCAGAAGACAGAGAAGAAATCCTCAGAGTTTTTCGAGAAAAGATTCACTATGAATATGCTGCCTATCTTAACTCCTGTGTCCACTGCGGGCTCTGTGCAGATTCCTGTCATTATTATTTAACTCATAAAGATATCCAATCTATGCCCGCTTATAAGCTTAGTCTGATTACTGGAATATTCAAAAAGCATTTTAGCCTAATAGGGAAGAAAATCCCTTGGTGGGGAGGAGCAAAGGAATTTAATCGTGAGATGGTTAGAGAATGGGTGGATTCTCTTTTTGGAAGGTGTACGCTGTGCGGCAGATGTTCTTTGAATTGCTCCATGGGATTAAACATTCCTTATCTCATCCGAACAGCCAGAAGTGCACTGGCTGCGGTCGACCTCGTTCCCCAGGGATTGCAGTCTACTGTCAACACTGCCCTTGAAAAAGGGAACAACATGGGCATCGCCAAAGAGGACTGGATCGAGACAGTCGAATGGTTAGAAGAAGAGCTTCAGAGCGAAGTCAAAGACAAAGATGCCAGGCTTCCCCTTGATAAAAAAGGTTCAAGGATTTTTTACACGGTCAATCCCCGGGAACCCATGTTTTTCCCTTTATCTATCGTGGCTGCAGGAAAAATATTTCATGCGGCAGGGGAGAGCTGGACTTTCTCCAGTGATAACTACGATGTAACCAACTACGGACTTTACAGCGGTGATGATGAAGCTGCTGGAACAATGTCGGATAGGCTTGTTCAATCCATGAAAAAGTTAGGCTGCAAAACACTGGTTCTTGCAGAATGCGGCCATGGCTTTAACTCCAATAGATGGGAAGCCCCTGAATGGCTAAGCAAGAAATATGGCTTTGAAGTAAGGAGCATCCTTGAGATTGTGGCCGGATATATACGGCAAGGAAAGATTAAACTTAACCCATCCCGCAATCCGCATCCAGTTACCCTTCATGATCCCTGCAATCTTGTTCGTCTGGGAGGAATAGTGGAACAGCAGCGGTATATTCTAAAACACGCAGTGTCCAATTTTGTCGAGATGACCCCAAACCGGGAGAAAAATTTTTGTTGTGGAGGAGGCGGCGGCCAACTGGCCATGACCCGTTTCAGCCAGAGACGCATTAAAGCAGGTCAAATAAAGGCCGATCAGATTCGAAAAACCGCTGCCAAGGTCGTGGCAACCCCCTGCCACAACTGTATAGACCAGCTTATGGAACTCAATAAGCACTATAAGCTTAGCGTCGAGATAAAAACTGTTTGTGAGATAGTGGCTAATGCTCTAGTTTTAGATAAGAGCTAATCTGGCCTATTTTTTTCTTGATTCTGCTATCTCTTTTACCGCCTCAACGGCTGTTTTTATATGTTCTTCTGTATTAAAAGGGCCGATTCCGAACCTGACTGCACCATGAATCTTATCCGTACCCAGCTGCTCATGGACGAGTGGAGCACAATGAAGCCCTGTTCGACTGGCGATATTGTAGTCCACGTCAAGGATGGTGCCCGTATTAAGAGCTTCCAGGCCATCAATGTTAAGAGGAAAAATGCCGATATGGCTTTTCAAATCATCCTGGCAGTATAAGGTCACATTTTCGATATCTCTAAGGCCATCCCTTAACATGGTTGTAAGTTTCATTTCGTGCTCGTGGATATTATTTAATCCTTTTTTTTCAATCCATTTTAACCCTGCATGAAGTCCTGCTACTCCCACAGTATTCATAGTTCCGTATTCAAGTCTGTAAGGATATTCAAAGAGATGAGTCTTAACTGCGGAACGAACACCTGTTCCACCTGCGCGGGTGTGTCTAATTTCGATTCCCTCCCTGACATAAAGACCCCCAATTCCAGTAGGGCCAAGAAGAGATTTGTGTCCTGTAAAGGCCACAACATCCACATTCAACTCTTCGATATCAACGGGGATTTTTCCAACCGATTGAGAAGAATCAACGACAAAAGGTATACCTCTTTCTCTGCAGTATTTTCCGATTTCTTTAATAGGTTGAATAGTGCCGATCACATTGGAAGCATGGTTGACCACAACAAGCTTTGTGTTTTTCTTGAATTTTTTGGGAAAGTCATCTGGGTCAACAAACCCTTTGTCATCAAAAGGGACATAATCGACTTCGACACCGTTGTATTTATATTGATGATATAGCGGTCTCAAGACAGAATTGTGTTCAATGGTTGTGGTGACCGCATGATCACCTTCCTTGAGCATGCCATTGATGATGAGATTTAAGGCATCAGTAGAATTATAAGAAAAGCAAAGTCTATTCGTGTCTTTCCCGTTAAAAAATTTTGCCATCATCGCCCGGGTGATTTCCACCAGTTCGCCGGCTTCCATGCAGAGATCGTATCCTGAGCGGCCGGGACTCACTCCAAACTCTCGGTAAAAGCTATCCATAAACTCATAGACCTCTTCAGGCTTCGGGAAAGATGTCGCTCCATTGTCAAGGTAGATTATTTTTTCCACTTAAAAACCTCCACTATACTTCAGTGACTTCTTGAATACGAATTGACTTGAAATAAAATTTATACTAAATTCCTGGTTAAAATCAAACAAATTATCAGAAAAAATTGACAGGACTTTTGCACTTGGAATAAAATTTATGTATCTCAAGGTAAATCAGAAATTTTCGGAGGCACGGATGAAGAAAATTCATAACACACTATCCCCTTTAATAGTTTCAGTTCTTCTCCTTTCTTTGCTGAGTTGTACTGTTTTAAAAAAGCCCTCTGACATAACTCGAAAGAAACCCTACGATCTTATCATAAAAAATGGTTTTATCATTGACGGAACAGGGAATCCCTGGTTCAAGGGAGATGTTTGCATAAAGGATAATAAAATTGCCAGGATCGGTCTTATCCATGAAAACCTGGCAGAAAAAGTTATCGATGCGCAGAATTTATTCGTATGCCCTGGATTTATTGATATTCACACCCACTGTGACCGCAGAATCGTGCAGGTTCCATCCGCTGATAACTACATCTACCAAGGAGTAACAACTGTCATCGGCGGGAACTGCGGAGGTCATCCTTTTCCTCTAAAGGAGCTTTATGAGAAAATCCGTGAAAAACGAGCCTCTGTCAATTTTGGTTGCCTCGTTGGTCATAACACAATCAGGCAAGAAGTCATGGATTTTAAAATGAGCGATCCCACCGAAGAAGAAATGGAAACAATGAAAGCACTGGTCGATGAGGAAATGAAAGCTGGTGCACTAGGGTTTTCAACCGGACTTTCCTATCTTCCGGGAATCTATTCCAAAACTGAAGAAATAGTTCAGCTTGCCTCTGTTGTTGCACGTTATGGAGGGATTTATGCTTCCCATATAAGAGACCAGGGTCTTTACATAACAGAAGCTATCGAAGAAGCAATAAAAATCGGCGAAAAAAATAAGATTCCTGTGCAAATTTCCCATATAAAATTGGCCGATGATGCTGTTTGGTATCAACTGGAAAGAATTATCAAGCCTGTCGAAGAAGCTCGAAAAAGGGGAGTTGAGGTTACTCTTGACCAGTATCCTTATACAGCCACGAGTTCCGGTTTCACTAGCAGTTTTCCTTCCTGGGCTTTTGAAGGGGGGAAGGAAAATTTTTTGAGGAGATTAAAAGATAAAGACACCTATGAAAAAATTAAATCTTATGTCATCAAAAGAAGGCTGACTTCAACGAAAGGAATCAACAAGCCTGAGACCATTTATATTTCTCGTTATAGGAAGTTTCCTGAGTATGAAGGCAAAAGCCTCCAGGAGATTCTTCTCAGCCAGGGCAATAAACCAACGGTTGATCATGCTGCAGATTTGATCATTGATATCGAAAGAAACGGAGGAGCTTCCGGCGTTTTTTTCCAGATGGATGAAAGGGATGTAGAGGATTTAATGCGCCTTTCTTACACCATGCATGGATCTGATGGGGGAGTTCAAGTTTTAGGGCGCGGCTTCCCTCATCCAAGAAATTACGGTACTTTTCCAAGAGTCATTGCTCACTATGTCAGAGAACGAAAGATTATTTCTTTAGAAGAAGCAGTAAGAAAAATGACATCTTTACCCGCACAAACACTGAGGCTTCGAGAAAGAGGTATGTTGAGAAAAGGCATGTATGCAGACATAACGATTTTTGATTGGAATACATTTGGAGACAAAGCCACTTTTTCAAATCCCCATCAATACAGTCAAGGATTGATGTATGTTATAATAAATGGAGAAGTGGTCATTGAGAATGGAATATATACTGGGATTTTTCCTGGAAAAATTCTTTATGGTCATTAAATGCATGGATTAACGTGGATTCGATTGGATTATTCAAAAGTGAATGATTGGAGGAGAATATGATCATCAAAAAAGAATCAGAGGTGCCAGATGTTCTTATTGAAAAAGAAGGAATAAAGAATGTTAAAAGAAAAATCCTCATCGGACCTGATGACGGTTCCCATAATATCATTATGAGACATTTCCAGGTCCTCTCGCGAGGTCACACCCCCTTTCATAGTCATGGGTTTGAGCATGTTGTCAAAATTGAAAACGGCAGGGGAGCAGTCGTCGACGAGAATGGAGTAGAAAACATCGTTACCCAAGGACAAAGTCTTCTTATAGAAGCAAACAAAAAACACCAGTTTAAAAATCCCTTCAACGAACCTTTTGAATTTATATGTATCATTATTAATCCTGAAAAAGTGAATTGAGATAAATTTAATATGGTATGTTTTTTATGAAGATTAATCCAAACAGAGCTATCGAGTTTCTCCTGGCAAGAGGAAATTTGCCTATTCTTTATTGGCTGAAAAAGGATATTCTGGAAGTTCCTGTCGACAGAGAATTCAAAAACCTGCAAAAATATGCTGCCCGCATAAGGATCTTGAAAAACCAGAGACCTAATGGGGGATGGTATAAAAGGAGATACGAAGGTCATCCCCGCTGGGAGAAGACCTATTACATAGTAGAGACGCTAAGAAATATGCTCAAATTGCATGATTATGGCGCCTGCCGTGAAGATGCTGGAATTCAAAAGGCTATCAAATTCCTTCTTTCAACTCAATCCAAGGAAGGAGATTTTCGTGGCGCTTATCTTAATGAATACGCACCCACTTATCATGCCTTAACTCTCGAAATTCTTTGTCTTTATGGCTTGGATAAAAGTGCTAGCGTCCAAAAAGGATTCCGCTGGATCATTAAAAACAGACAGGATGATGGAGGCTGGGTGATTCCTTACCGGACTATTGATAAGGGCCAGCTCAAAAGCCGCTATAATTTCAGAGCTCAATTGAAACTTAATCCTGTAAAACCTGATACATCTCAACCTTTCTCTCATTTAGTCACCGGTATGGTTCTTCGAGCGCTTGCAGCCTCTTCCACCTGGGATAAGAGCAAAGAAGCCTGGCGAGCAGGGGAACTTTTAGTCAGCCGTTTTTTCAAAGCAGATAAATATGACGACAGGAAACTTCCTTCTTTCTGGGAGGAAATCACATATCCCTTTTGGGCCACAGATATTTTAAACAGCCTTGATTCACTCTCAAAGATTAGCTTTACGATTGAAAACAAAAAGATTCAAGAGGGCATAAACTGGCTATTACAAAAACAAAATAAACAGGGCTATTGGGAGGCATCAAGCGATAAATCTTCCCTGGAAGACCACCTCTGGGTCACCTTTGCTGCTTTAAGAGTTCTAAAAAGGTCTGGACTGCTTGACCTTTAAGCTTTCTTAAATTCACCTTTTCAACCTGGATTATTCAGGTTACCTGGATTATTTACGAGCCGAGATTGCTGCAGCGGCGAGGC
>JAGLWV010000277.1 GCA_023133225.1 Candidatus Aminicenantota bacterium
GAGGCTTTCTGCATCGGTCCTCCTCCAGCCGTTGAAAGCTACCTCAACATGGACAGAATCATCCAGACTGCCCATCAAACAGGCGCTGAAGCCATTCACCCTGGTTATGGTTTTCTGGCCGAGAATGCAGAATTTGCCCGGCGATGTGAGAAGGAAAACATTGTTTTTATCGGACCCAACTCGAAAGCTCTTGGACTCGTAGGAGACAAGGTCCGTTCCCGTCAGGCAATGGAGAAAGCCGGAGTGCCGATTATCCCTGGAATGAAAAGAATAGCCAGAGATCTCTCTGAGTACGAGTTAAAAGCAAAAGAAATAGGTTATCCGGTGATGATCAAGGCTTCAGCAGGTGGCGGTGGAAAGGGAATGAGAGTTGTTTACAGCCCGAAGGAATTGGGATCTTCCCTTGAAGCCGGGAAACGAGAGGCAAAATCAGCCTTTGGCGATGAATCTGTTTACCTGGAAAAATACATCGAAGAGCCGAGGCATGTAGAATTTCAGGCTCTGGCCGACAATTATGGAAATATTGTCCATCTTTATGAAAGAGAGTGCTCTATCCAGAGAAGGCATCAGAAAATCGTGGAGGAGACTCCCTCTCAGGCATTGGACCCTGATCTCAGGTCTAAGATGGGAGAAATCGCAAAGAAAGTCATTGAGGTCTCCGGGTATAATAACGCAGGAACAGTTGAATTTCTCCTGGATAGGGATAAGAATTTTTATTTCCTGGAGGTCAATGCCCGCCTTCAGGTCGAACATCCTGTGACTGAACTAGCCACTGGGGTGGATCTGGTCCACCAGCAGATTTTGATCGCTTCCGGAGAGAAACTTTCCTTTCGACAGGAAGATGTGGGCCAGAAAGGACATTCCATCGAATGCCGCATCTATGCAGAGGACCCCCTCAATAATTTCCTGCCTTCTTCAGGAAAGGTTCTCTTCCTTAAAGAGCCGGAAGGGCCCGGTGTTCGGCATGACTGCGGCATTTATAGCGGCTGTGACGTGCCGATCTATTATGATCCTATCCTGGCCAAGCTTATTGTCTGGGCAGAGAACAGAGATATCGCCTGTCAGAGAATGGTTAATGCACTGGATGATTATGTTGTTCTTGGAATAAAGACAAACATCGATTTTCTCAAGGAGGTAATCGCTCATCCCCAGTTCAAAGCAGGGGAGACAACGACCGGTTTTATCCCTAAGCATTTTGACGGCTGGAAAGGAAAGAAAAAAACAGAGGAGAAGTTGAGGCTGGCTTTGGTTGCCTCAGCTTTTGATAGTTTCAATAAAATATATGCAGCCAAAGGCGGGGGAGCCCTACCAAAAGAGGCTTTTTCACCCTGGCAGTCTCTGGGTAAATGGCGGATCGGAGGAGGGGAATAGAGTGGAGTTCGAGTTTCTGATCGATAATAAAGCACACAGAGTTACTCTTGAAAAAAAAGAGAATATATTTATCGTTTCAGATGGAGAAAACCGCATCGAAGCGGATATCCGTTATATCTCTCCAAATACTTTGTCTTTATTGATCAAAGGATGTTCCTATAAGGTGTATTTTGCCAGGGATAAAGAAAAAAGGTATTTTTCTCTTGATGGAGAGCAGTTTGTTGTTCAAGAATCAGGTGAGGACGCTGAGGATGTACGTGAAGACGGGGGAGAATCTCAGGAAGATGAGTTTCTGGTCAGAGCCCCCATGCCTGGGAAAGTGATAAAAATCAACGTTTCCGAAAAGGAAGACATAAGAAAGAATCAAACCCTGGCCATTGTCGAAGCGATGAAAATGGAAAATGAGATAAAATCGACTATCGAAGGTTATGTGAAGAAGATTTTTGTCTCTGCCGGCGATCTGGTCGACTCTGAGAATCCTATCATTGAACTTGCCCTAAAAAAATAGGGGTCGCGTAAAAGAATAGGGGTCGCTACTGTCATTCCCGCGGAGGCGGGAATCCAGTAGAATAATATATCTTTTCATCTCCGTTTTTCTTATCTTTTGTTTTTTTTATTACTAATCCTGGATTCTTGCTACCCCGCCTACGCGGGCACAGGCTTCGCGGGAATGACAGAAGTGAATTGTTTAAGCTGAGAAAATAGGCTAAACTGATTATATAGAATGAGTTGTAACCTGGATTGACTGAAAAAAATAACAAGGAGTGCAACTTTTTCAGATGAAAGAAGGTTTAAAGAAAATGAGAATGGATGAACAGGAGCTGGTTTGCCGTATTCAGGAAGGAGATGAAGTGGCTTTTACAGAAATTGTCAAAATATACAAAGACAGGATAGTCAACTTCTTATGTCAGCTCACAGGGGATTACCAGAAAGCCGTGGAATTATCTCAGGAGACATTCATGAGAATCTACTTTAAAGCCCATAAGTACAAGCCAATAGCTCCTTTCTCTTCCTGGGTTTATACCATAGCTTCAAACCTGGCTAAAACAGAGATGAAGAAGATGCGCAGGTTTTCTGTTGTATCCCTCGATGACACACAGAGAAGGCTGCCTGCCGGAGCTCATGTTAATGATCCCTCTGATTCTGGTTTAATCAGAAACCTAAGGAAAGCATTAGATTCCCTCCATCCGCGCTACCGGATCCCGGTGATACTCAAGGATATAGAAGGTTTCTCCCAGGAAGAGATAGCCGAGATATTGAAGAAACCCCTGGGCACTGTGAAGGCCAGAATCAGCCGGGGAAGGAATTATTTAAAAAGAGAATTAGAGGAAGCCTCATCTGATAATAATTTTTCAATGAAGAATAAGGAGTTACAAAATGGAAGAGCTTAATCTTTTAGAAAAATTAGAGAGGGTCAAGGCTCCATCCGATTATGAACAGAGAATACTGGCTCAACTCTCTCTAAGAAAGAGAAAAAAGATTAGGGTAAAACATCTTCGTTTCTCCTTATCCGGAGCTTTTAGTGCCGCGCTTATAGTGTTTGTTGTATTGAATGTTTTTGTCCTCTCCAAGAAGAGCCCTGTGGAGTTTACCGATTTAGAGAAGGGCTTTTCCAGAGCATTCCAGAGAGGAGAGGCACTGAGAAGGGGGGATACTATCCCTATCATTGAAGCCGTCGACTATATCGGGGAAATGAAGATCCACTCCTCTGAACCCCGAACAATATATATTCTGGAGCAGGTTTCTGAAAGAGTGAGCCCGCAAATAAAATATTAAGGAGGTTTATTTAGAATGACCACTAAATTAAAAAATGTTACAGTACCGTTAGTCTTCATATTGCTACTTTTTTTAGGCCTAAGAGCCGAGTCTATCCCAGATCCGGGCGGCCAAGACAACATAGAGAAAATAGCAAAGAAGGTTTTTCGATCGGTTGTTAAGGTTATAGCAAAAAACGGAATAAACAGAGTCGCCACTGGAGTCGTTGTCGACAAGAATGGGTACATTGTTACCCATGCTCTCATTTCTCCCCGCCATGAAAGCATCTTAGTTGTTACTCCTGATGGAAAAAAGATCGAAGCCGATTTTCTGGGTATGGACCCGGTGACACACTTGGCTCTTATTCAGGCTAAAGATAAGAATCTGATACCGATATCCATAGGGAAATCAAAGCAGCTTTCTCCTGGTTCCTGGATTGGAGTCATCAGCTTTTCCGAAAAGACGCCTGCCATCACCCAGGGAATTGTCAGTTCGATTTCCCCAGAAGCTCTTCGGTTGAATGTTTGGACTGTCCCTGGTTCGAGCGGAAGCCCTGTTGTCGACAGGAATGGCCGCATGGTTGGATTGATCAGGGGAGCATACATTGAGGACAGGCCGGTTGTGATTGAATTTAAAGAGAAATCGCTGATTGCTTCAGGCTTTATGTTCAGTAAAGCAGAAGCACCTTCTTCCGGTCTGGCCAAAGCGGTTCCGGTAGAGGTCGTAATGGAGGTCTCCTCTGAGATAAAAAAGGAAGGAAGAGTGAGAAGAGGATGGCTGGGAGTCTCGACAGATGAAGACGAGGAAGGCAGGATCAAGATTACTGGCATTGATGGGGAAAGTCCAGCGGAACTGGCAGAGTTAAAGAGGGGAGATATCGTCCTCGAGTTCGAAGGAAAAGAGGTGACCAGCTTCGAGATGTTGAGAGATGAAATCAGAAAGAGAAAGCCTGGAGAGGGAGTCACTTTAAAGATAGAGAGAAATGGAAAAACAAGAAATGTAAAAGTGAGATTGGGTGAGTACTCAGAAGAAGAGGGATGGCGAGAATTTGAGTTTAAATTCCCGCGGCTCTTTCCAACACCCAGGCCACCAATGTCCCCGAGGCCTCCGGTTTCTCCAAAGCCCCCCGTGCTGCGCACACCCAGGGTGTTTTCCTGGGGTTTGGAGCAAAAAAAGTTTATAGGTGTTTATTTACAGCCGCTCAACAGGGAACTTTCAGAATATTTTGGTGTTGAAAAAGGCATGGGATTATTGATAGCGACTATCAGGGAGGATAGTCCTGCAGAAAAAGTGGGATTGAAAATTGGAGATGTTATCGTCAAGGCTGATGGAGTTAGAGTCCAAAGAGCGGAACAACTGAGCAGAATCATACAGGGTAAAGAAAAAGGAAACAGGATCAAAATAGAATTTCTCAGAAATAAAAAGAAGAGGACTGTTGAGGTGGAAGTTGAGGAAGAAGAAAAGAGCAGCTTCATCAGGTTTGACAATAGAGATGGTTGGGAAGATTATGTCGAACACTGGGATGATTATGGAACAAGTTTGAGAAAACAGTATAAAGCCTGGGGAGATCGTTATTTCCAGGATTATCAAAATTGGACGAAAAAATTAAAGAAGCATCTTGAAGAATCAGCCCGAAAAAGCACGGAAGCTACACAAAGGCTGTTGAGGTCTTTAAAAGCATATAAAGTAGTGAAGGGATAACCTGCTCCGGTTCCCACTTCTCAGGGGAGGGAAGGATACAATGTTCTTCCCTCCCTTTTTTTTCCTGAATTATTCATAAAAACTGCCGATACTTTTATTAATTTTTATGAATAATCCAGGCTACTTACTTTCCTGTTTCTTTAGAGAGGCCAAGCCATTTTTTCATGTATTCTTTAAATTCCTCTGAGGATAATCTCCTTTTCGTATAGAATCCTTTTTTTTGTCTTTGTTTCATCGCCTCATAAAGTATTATTCCCACCGAGACAGAAAGGTTGAGGCTCTGAGCCATTCCTACCATCGGTATTTTAATTTTGTGATCAGCCAGAGAGAGAGCTTCTTCCGAAATTCCTTCGGCTTCATTACCGAACACAAGGGCAGTGGGCTGAGTATAGTCCACAGATGTGTAGGGAAGAGAGTCCGCGCTGAGATGTGTCGCAGCGATTTTGAATCCTTTTTCCTTTAACCGGATCAGGCAATCCCTTGTGGAAGTGTAATATTGAAACTGGAGCCATTTTTCGGCTCTGGTTGAGATGGCTTCATTCACGGGAAAGAGCTCCTGGTTTGAGGAAATAATATCCACATAAAGGATCCCTGCTGCATCGCAGGTCCTCACGACTGCGCTGGCATTATGGGTGTTTTTCACTTCTTCAAGGACAACCCTCAAGTCCGGCTGTCGATGGGAGAGAATCTTTTTTACCTTTTCCACTCTTTCTCTTGTGGGCATGGAAAGAATATAGCAGAATTGGGGCTAAATCTTCAATCTTTACATAACTTATTCAATCATAACCATTATTACAGGTTTATAAAGTTCTGGCCCGAATAAAAGGTTTTGGGGGATAGCCTCACTTACCTTCAAAGAAGGAGCATTTTAAGTCCCAAAATCATCCAGAACAGAAGGGCTCCGTATAATGCTCTCCATTCTCTGTTTTGCCGGTAATGCTTCCAGGTGAACCTGTTTTTTTGTGAGAAGGATTCATGTTTATAAGAGGGAATAAAGGCGGGAGTTTTCTTCTCGTATTCCTCATATTCTTGAGGGAATAACTCTCTCATCTTTTCTTTTTCTTTTTTTATAACAAGAGGGTAAAATAGGAGATAGTAAACTGTAAAAATAACCAGCACCCACCATGAGAGAGAAGCTGTAACCACACTCAGTCCTATAATCAAATTTGCCAGATAAAGAGGATTTCTCGTGTAAAGATATGGTCCGGACACTGCCAGTTCTTTGTCCTTTTTAAGATGGCCGGAAGCCCAGGCTCTTAAAAGAAGGCCAAAAAAACAGACAGCTATGCCTCCCCGAAGAGAAGGGAGATCGGGCTTTGCCAGGATAATAACCAGGATAATACCAAAAAAACCGGCCCTGACTCTCCATCTGTAGACCGCATCCTCCCAACTGAGCTTAGGCATCTTTCTCCAGTAATTGCAGGCTCAAAGAAGCGACTTCCTCCGGTGTTATTTTTTTAAGACATTCCAGGCTTGAACATGCTCTTTTGTAACAATAGCTGCATTCCAGCTCATGAAAAGCCACTTTATCTCGAGGATCGAAAGGCCCGTTTCTTCGGGGATTGGTGGGGCCAAAAATGCCCACTACGGGACGGGAGAAGGCGCAGGCAACCTGGAGGGCAAAAGTGTCTCCGCTGACCAAAAGAGAAGATTCTTTAACTGTAGCGATAACTTCCTTCAAAGAGAGAAAAGGAGAAAGGGGGATCTGGGTTTTTTCGCGGATTGTGTCAGCCAGAGCTTTTTCCTCTTCATTTCCCCATAAAATAAGGGGAAAAAACTCTTTCTTTTTTTTCATTATCTCTATTAATTCGATCCACCTTTCGGGGAACCATCTTTTTGTTTTCCAGGCTGCACCCACATTAAAAAGAACCAGTTTTTTCTGGCCGTTGTATCCTTTTTCGCGGAGTTTCATTCTGACCGTTTCTAATAATTCATCCGGCAGGATAAGAGGGAATTCATATTTTTCTTCTTTTATTCCTATCCTGCTTAAAAGCTTCAGGTTCTTGTTGATAACATGTATGGTTTCTGGAATTTCTTCGAGTTTTTCGGTGTAAAAAAACCGTGCCAGTGGCTCTCTGAGGTTTTTCCGGTGGAACCCGATCTTTTTTTTTGCACCGGAGAGAAAGGCAAGAAATCCGGATTTCACCAATCCTTGAAAGTCAAAGGTGACCTGGTTCTCGTTTTTCAATTCTCGTTTGAATCGCGAAATCTCCTGCCAGAATTTTTTAATGTTTAAGCGCCGTCCTCCGGTATGGGAAACGATAATCTTGTCGATTCCAGGCACAAAGTCGAGTATTTCTTTTCCTTCCTTTTCTACAACCCAGGAGATCTTTGCTTCCGTGTAATTTTTTCTCAAGGCAGAAAAGGCAGGAAGGGTATGGATGATATCTCCAAGCGAGCTCAGGCGAATAATCAGGAAAGTGTCCATATTTTTGAAATACCGGATTTACTCTGTTTTTTTTGTTTTTGTATCAATTTCTTTTAAAAGCCGAGAAGTTGACCTCACCTTGGGCCCTCCTGTGATGGCAATCTTTCCTCCGTACCCTTTTACAGTGTCTTTTTCCGGTACAGTCTCCTTCGTGTAGTCTGAGCCTTTAGCATGGATATCAGGTTCGAGTGCAAGAAGGATTTTTACTACATTCGGCTCTTCGAAAAGGGTTATGTAATCGACAAAAGAAAAAGAGGCAATGATTTCCGCCCGTTCTTCCTGGTTTAGAAGGGGTCTTCCCTTTCCTTTGAGCTTGCGGACAGAGGAGTCGCTGTTCAGGGCTACAATGAGGATGTCTCCTTTGCCCTTGGCTTCTTTTAAATATCTTACGTGTCCCACATGGATCAGATCAAAACAACCGTTTGTCAGAACGATTCTCTCTCCTCTTTTTTTATGCCCCTGAATGATTTTCGTCAAGCGTGCAAGTGAGTATAACTTTCTCAATTTTAAGCCCTGATGGCCTCCTTGAGTTCTTGAGTGCTGAGTATTGCAGTGCCCTTCTTCATGACAGAGATATCGCCGGCGTAGTTGGAAAGCTGGGCAGCCTCTCTGAATGTTGCACCACAAGCAAGAGCCAGGGTAAAAACACTGATGACCGTGTCTCCGGCTCCGGTCACGTCAACTATATCGGTTGTGCCTCGTATAGGGATGAAAAAAGGAGTTTTTTTCTTCTCAAAAAGGGCCATCCCTCTGGATCCCCGGGTTATCAGCATGGCAGTTGCACCGGTCTTTTTTAATAGGAGTTTTCCGGCTTGATTGAGGAGCTGTACATTATCGTCTATCTCTATTCCTAAGGCCCCCTCAACTTCGGGTTCATTGGGAGTGGAGACGGTTATGCCTTTGAAATTCAGAAGACGGAACCGGGAATCGAGGGTTACCGGCGTATTGATTTGTTTTAAAGCAGGAAGGATATGGTTGAAAATATCTTCTTTGACCGTAAAATAATTGTAATCAGAGATGAGAAGGGCGCTTATCTGCTTCCGGACATTCTCGAGATGGCGTTGGATTTTCTGTTTTAATCCGCTGCTTTCAGGGACGCTGCCTTCGCGGTCAATCCTTAAAATCTGCTGCTTTCTTGTGTTTTCTTCACCTGCCAGAATTCTGGTTTTAATCGGAGTGTGATACTTTTTTTCTTTGACCATATATTCTGTGGTTATCCCTTTCTTTTCAAGCAATTGCAGGATTTTTTGACCGGAATCGTCTGAGCCTATCACACCCACAGGAAGCGGCTCTGCACCTAGAGCCTTGAGGTTGAGGACAGAATTTCCTGCTCCTCCTAGGGAGAATTCTTTGGTTTTATAGCTGAGGATGAGGACAGGGGCTTCCCTGGAGATACGGCGGGTATTCCCAAACACGTATTCGTCCAGGATGAAGTCTCCCCAGACAGCGATCTTTTTCTTGGCAAAGCTGTCAACGAGCTGAAGAAGATTTTGCTTTTGTTTATTCACTGAACTTTTGTTTATTCACTGAACTGTAGTCAAGAATTTTTATCAGAAAAGCGATAAAAGGTCAAATGAAATAAAGACGCGACCCCTTTTTTCCCTGGAGTTTGCATGAGCTGATTTTAATGACTATAATAAATTCAGGTCTATGGGAATAGAGAAGGGAAGCAAAACAAAGAAAGCTCTCCTTGTTTTTCTATTATTGACATTTTTATTCCAGTTCGACCTTTATCCATTAAATTCAAAACCTCAACAGATAAAAAAGGACCAGGAAGAATTAAAGCACGAAGTTGTGGTCGTACTGAAATTGGTCCA
>JAGLWV010000278.1 GCA_023133225.1 Candidatus Aminicenantota bacterium
CCCTGGGAAATCGATCAGGTCCTTAAAACCCGGGGCTTTTGAAGATACTCTGAACAAGCTCAATAAGCTCCTTTAGCCTGAATTATTTATAAAAACTGCCGATACCTATAATTAGTATCCATGAAATAAGCACATTGTCATGCTTTTTCAACAGACCAAGGTGACTGTGTCATTTCTTGAATTTCCATTAACTTTCTATCGGCATTTTTTACCCTACGGGCGAGTCGATCTCACCGCATCGGCTTCGCTGCAGCCCATTCGCGGTGGGCTTACCACAGCTTCATGGGCTGCAGCCTCGCCGCTACAGCAACCTCGACTCGTAAATCATCCAGGCTGCCTGAATTATTTATAAAAACTGCCGATACCTATAATTAGTATCCATGAAATAAGCACATTGTCATGCTTTTTCAGTGGATCAAAGGGGTAGGGTTTTTTTTAGTTCCTCTTTCTTCTATCGGCATTTTTTCCACTTTTTCTTGACATTGCTCCTTAATCCACTTAACATAAAACACGTTTTGAATCAGCAAAAAGCTAAGGAGGCTTTCTGTGAATAAAAAAGAAATTACAGTAAAAATATCTAAGGATGCAGGCATTACTGCTCTTCAGGCGGAAAAGGCTTTTTCATCCTTGATCGAAGGAATTAAGGCTTCCTTGAAAAAAGGAAAAAGAGTGACCTTCTCCGGATTTGGAAGTTTTGAAGTCAACACAAGTAAGGCTCGGAAAGGAAGAAATCCGAAAACCGGAGATGTAATCCATATCCCTAAAAAGAAGAGAATGAAATTTATCCCGAGTAAAATCTTTAAAGATTCTCTCTAAAGAAAAAGGCCTCCCCCCAAAACCTTATCATTGGACAAGTAAACATCATTCCTTTAAAATAAATTTCTTTGATGGAAAAGTGATGTCAAAAAAAATAAGGATAGTTCTGCTTTTTGGAGGACGTTCTGCCGAACATGAAATCTCCCTTCTTTCTGCAACATCGATCTATAAAAATCTCGATAAAGATAAATTTAAAGTTACTTCTATTTACATCAATAAAAATGGCTCTTGGAAAATCGTCGAATCTCCCCTTCTTTCCATCGACAGCATGGCAAAGGGCCGGTCTTTCTCTTTTCTTCCCTGGAACAAGAGGGCTCTGCTTCAAGACCTGGACACGGACATATATTTTCCAATTCTGCATGGCCCATACGGTGAAGATGGAACCATTCAGGGTCTTCTCGAAATGGCCGATGTCCCCTATGTGGGAGCCTCGGTTATGGCTTCTGCCATAGCCATGGACAAAGCCATAACAAAATCGATCCTTAAAGCAAAAAATCTGCCAGTGGTTAAACACTTTATTATTCTGAAGCATGAATGGGCGAAACAAAAGGAAGCCATGCTTTTAAAAATCAATAAAGAGCTCCCATTCCCTCTTTTTATAAAACCGGCCTGTTTAGGATCAAGCATTGGAATTTCTAAAGTCACAAAAAATGCCGAAATCCCTCTCGCACTTAAAGAAGCCTTCCGTTATGACCGAAAAATCTTAGTAGAAGAAGGAATTAATGGAAGAGAACTGGAATGCAGCGTTTTAGGAAACAACACTCCCCGTGCTTCTCTGCCCGGGGAGATCATTCCTTTTAGAGAATTTTATGATTACAAGGATAAATACATCGAAGGAAAGACTCGCTTCGGAATTCCTGCAGAACTTTCCTCATCCCAGGTAAAAAAAATCCAGCGGCTCTCCATCGAAACTTTCGAGGCCATTTGCTGCTCAGGAATGGCACGGGTCGATTTTTTCCTTCAAGAAAAGACTGAGAAAATATTCGTGAATGAAATAAACACCATTCCTGGCTTTACCGAGATCAGCATGTACCCTAAACTCTGGGAAGCCAGCGGCCTTTTCTATCCCCCTCTTCTTGAAAAACTCATAGAGCTTGGCTTTGAAAGGCAAGAGAAGAAAAAGAGAGGCGAGGAAAATCTCACCTCATGAGAGTTCTGGGAATAGACCTAGGTGATAGAAATATCGGCCTCGCCGTGAGTGATACACTCCTTATCACGGCTCAAGCTTTGGATCGCTATCGAGTAAAAAGCAAGGACGAAGACAAAAAATACTTCAAAGAGTTGGTCGAAAAATACGAGATCGTCAAAATCGTTGTAGGTCTCCCTCTGAGAATGGACGGCAGCATAGGGACCCAGGCTGAAAAAGCTAAAATATTTGCCCACTGGCTTGAAGAAATTCTTCACCTTCCCGTTGTCTTTTGGGACGAGCGGCTGACAACAGTACAAGCTCTTAAAATCCTCAGTCAACAAAAAATTAAAATCAAAAGGAAAAAAATCCTCAAAGACCAGGTTTCAGCCACCCTCATCCTCTCAAGCTACCTTGAGAGTAAGCGAAGAGGGACACAATGAAAGGTAAAATCCTTAAAATCACTATCGTGGTTCTAGCTATGAGCTTCCTTCTCTTTTCGGTCCTGTTTGTCTTTGAATTCCATTCCACTCCCAAGATGACACCCGAAAATATTCTCTTCACGATTAACCCGGGTGAGGCAGCTCGAAGCATTGCTCGAAATCTAAAGGAAAAAGGAATCATTAAAAAAGATTGGCCTTTTCTATTAGGGTATAGACTTTTTTATTCTGGCAAAAGCATGAAGGCCGGAGAGTATGAATTCCATCTCCCTGTTTCCACAAAAGGCACCCTGAATAAAATCATAGCGGGAAAAATCTACCTTCATTCCATTACTATTCCCGAAGGCCTGACAAGAGTGGAAATCGCGCACCATCTTTCCTCCTCGAATTTTGCCAGTGAAGAGAATTTTCTCAAAGCTTCTTCACAGACAGAAATAATATCAGGCTTGGATAAAGAAGCTTCAGATCTGGAAGGATACCTCTTTCCAGAAACCTACTCTTTTCCAAAAGGGGCCTCCGCAAAAATAATTTCTGTGGCCCTTGTCTCTCAGTTCCGAGAAGTCTTCACCGCCACATGGCAAAAAAGATCTGCTGAATTGAAGATGACCGTCAGAGAAATCGTGATTCTTGCCTCATTGATCGAAAAAGAAACCTCCATGCCCGAAGAGAGAAAACAGGTATCAGCCGTATTCCATAATCGTTTAAATATACGAATGAAACTTGATTGTGACCCCACCATTATCTATGCTCTCAAAAAGGAAGGACGTATAAAAAAACGGCTCCTGATCAGAGACTTAAAATTTAAATCTCCTTACAACACTTATCTCCACCGCGGCCTTCCTCCAGGACCGATCTGCAACCCGGGACGAGGATCTCTTGAGGCAGCTCTTTATCCTGCTGATGAAAAATCCCTCTATTTTGTCTCCAAGAATGACGGAAGCCACCACTTCAGCCTCACCTTTAAAGAACATCAGAGAGCAGTGATAAAATACCGGAATCGAAGATAAGAGAAGCCCCGGCGGGGTGTTTTTTAATTAAAAAAAAGTGATGTTTACTGCATAAAAATTCGGTAGAAAAAAAGACATGGTTTTGCTAAAATTATATACAGAAGAAAGAGAAAACGCCATAAGCTGGAAAGAATAGCTAATCTAATCCCTGGAGTCATTTATAAGGAGAAAAAATGAGAATTAAAAATTTTTTTATTCCAGTGCTTCTCTCTGGATTTATCTTAAGCTTATTTCTATCACCAGACCTTACTGCATTGAAAAAGAACCAGGGACAACAGCCCCAAAAAACAAAGTTGCCCATCATACCAAAACAGGTCAAAGTCGTCTTTGAAGAAGGCATGAAAACTCAGGAACCACGTTTGGATATTCCTTTTACTATCGCCGAACATATCTATCTTCCTTCCCTCTCACAAAATCTTCACACTATCTTTCTCTTTAAAGTGAAAAATGAAGATCTGGGTTATTCTCCGATCGAACAGCCTGGAGAAGGACAAGAAAAGAAAAAAGAAGAAGAAAAAGAAGAAGTACAACCTGCATCCGTGAGTGCTCCGACAAGATTGCAGTCCTCTTCCTCTCTTTTCATCCAGCTCAACAAACTGGAGAATGGATCACCTGGAGAACTTGTAAGCGAAGTCTATGCACCGATCAAAATAGAGACAGACAGCGGCTCTTACGAACCCGATAAAGAAGAAATATACTCAACCGGATATCCTTTTCCTCCAGGCCATTATCTGGCATCGATAGCCATCGCTTCCAGGGATCTAGAAAAAATCGGAACACAGTATCTGGAACTTTCCCTTCCCGATGCAGCGGCTATGACTGACAGGCTCGAAACAACGTCTCTCTTTTTCTACAAAAACCTGGAAGAGATGTCTTCTTCTGAAACAGAGGTTACTGTCCACAAAGGTTTTTTCACTTACTCTTTCCTCAAGTTCGAACCCAATCTTGAGGGAGCTTATTCCTCCGGGAATACGATGGAAGTTTTCTTCTTTATTTATGGAGCTCAACCCGTGGAAGGTCAGAATTTTGACATCGAAATTAACTATGAAGTTTTAAAAGGTGAGGACGTAGAGCTCGGCTGGGCTCCCCAAATCTACACAACACCCCTTATCCAGCAACCCCTTCCCCTGGAAAAAACGGTTAAGATAACATCCACTACAAAAGATGGCCAAACAACAGAGAAAAGAGAGAAGCGCCAGATAGAACCCGGCAGCTATACTCTTTCTCTGACGATCACTGACAAGGTTTCGGGAAAATCTATCGTCAAGACTGCCGATTTTGTGGTGAAATAACAGGCTTTTTAATCGCGATTTTTCTCGATCTCACACACTGATTTTTTTTCCTTGAAATGTCATCCTTTATTTCATAAAATTTGTTCTCACTCCGATGAAGTACATTGCCGATCTTCATATCCATTCTAAGTTTTCCCGAGCTACTTCCCGGGAGATGGTTCTCGATACCCTTGCTCTCTGGGCTAAAGTAAAGGGAATAAAGCTTCTTGCCACAGGAGACTTCACGCATCCAGAATGGCTCTTCCTCCTCAAGCAAAAACTGGAGCCGGCAGAAAATGGTGTCTTCCGCTTAAAAAATATCATGCCGACTGAGAATGAATACCTGAAATCCGTCTCCCTCTCTCCTGATGATGTTTATTTTATCCTATCTTCAGAAATAAGCTTTATATATTCCAAAAAGGGAAAAGTAAGAAAAATTCATATCCTCCTTCTTGCCCCGGATTTTGAATCCGTGGACAAAATCAACGGCAAGCTTTCCGGCCTGGGCAACCTGCGCTCAGATGGACGCCCCATACTGGGCATGGATGCCAAGGATTTTGTTAAAATAGTTGCCAGCCATTGCCCACAGTGTGTAGTCATCCCTTCTCACATATGGACACCCTGGTTTTCTCTCTTCGGCTCCAACTCGGGTTTTGACTCAATAGAGGAATGCTTCGAAGAGATGACTCCTTTTATTTTTGCTCTTGAAACTGGTCTCTCCTCCGATCCCCCAATGAACTGGCAGCTCTCCAGTCTCGATAAGTACACCTTAGTCTCAAACTCCGACGCCCACTCTCCTTCCAAGATTGGAAGAGAAGCCAATGTCTTCGATACAGAACTCAGTTACAAAGGATTAATCGAAGCCATAAAAAGAAAAAATCCCGATACATTCCTCTATACGGTGGAATTTTTCCCGCAAGAAGGAAAATACCACTATGATGGGCACCGCAAATGCGGCGTCATTTTATCTCCCGGGGAAAGCATGAAGCATAATGATATCTGCCCTGTATGTAAGAGAAGACTAACCATCGGGGTGATGCATAGAGTAGGAGAGCTCTCTGACCGTGAGCAAGGGGATGCTCCCCTCCTAAAGATACCATACAAAAATCTTATTCCTTTAAACGAGATCATTGCCCAGGCCATCGAAAAAACTGCCGCGTGTAAAAGTGTCTGGGATATCTATTTTCGCTTTATCCATGAATTCGGAAACGAGCACAGGATCTTGACAGATGTGGCTTTGGCAGAATTGAAGCTGCTCCATCCCGAAAGAATCGGCTATGGAGTGGAGCGGGCGAGAAATGGAGCCGTAAAAATTGTCCCCGGGCACGACGGTTGCTTCGGAAAAATCAATCTATTTGAAGAAAACGCTTTCGAAGAAGAAACTCAAAATCAGCTTAAGCTTTTCTAACCTGGATTATTTAAGAGTCGAGAATGAAAATTAATTTTGGAAAAAATGAATTCAGCGAACACATCCGCCTTACGCTCCTGGCCGTCTTGGTCGGCTTTGGCGGCGGTCTTGCCTCAATCATTTTTAAAATCATGATCAACCTTTTCCAGGATCTTTTCTGGAAAACATCAAGCATCATTTCCGCAGTCTCTTCCCAGGGCTGGTTCCTGACAATTCTTATCCCAGCTGCAGGCGGCTTATTAATCGGTCCCCTTATTTATTACGGAGCAAAAGAAGCAAAAGGTCATGGAGTACCTGAAATAATGGAAGCTCTGATTTTCCGTGGAGGACGAATCCGGACCCGAGTGGTAGCTATTAAAGCCCTGGCTTCCGCCGTGTGTATCGGTTCCGGAGGCTCTGTGGGACGGGAAGGTCCGATCGTCCAGATCAGCTCCAGCCTGGCATCCTCTTTAGGCCGGCTGTTCCGGATAAAAGAGAGAGGAATGAGAACTTTAGTCGCAGCAGGAGCGGCAGCCGGTATAGGAGGAACGTTTAATGCGCCTATTGCAGGAGCACTTTTCGCAGTAGAAATCCTTCTAGGAGAATTCGGAGTTTTCTCATTCAGTCCGATCATCATCGCTTCGGTCATTTCCACCCTGACCTCAAGATTCATCTCTGAGGATATTTCTGCCTTTACGGTTCCTGATTACTCCCTCATCAGTATCTGGGAAATCGGTCCCTATATCCTTCTGGGAATAGTGGGCGGATTAGTCGCTATACTATTCATTAAAACTCTCTATTTTTTCGAGGATAAATTTGACGGAATTCCCCTCCACCCTCTTCTGAAGCCAATTCTCGGAGGTATTCTCATCGGGACCATCGGGCTGGGTTTGCCCCATATATTCGGTGTGGGATATGACTCGATTGATGCTTGCCTTCAAAACCAGTTGGGTCTCTGGCTTGCTTTAGCCCTTGTGTTTGCGAAAATCCTCAGCACGTCCTTAACCCTCGGCTCTGGAGGGAGCGGTGGAATTTTCGCCCCTTCACTTTTTCTTGGGGCCATGACAGGTAATTTTATCGGATCGACCTTTCATCACTATTTCCCTTCATCCATCTCTTCTCCAGGAGCATTTTCCCTCGTGGGGATGGGAGCTGTGGTGGCAGCAGCAACGCATGCTCCTATCACGGCTATCATCATCATCTTTGAATTGACCGGCGACTATAAAATCATCTTGCCGCTCATGCTCTCCTCTATTATTGCCTCCTTTATGACTGTAGGCATTCACAAAGAATCTATTTACACTATGAAGCTCAAGCGCAGGGGAATTCTCTTCAAGGAAGGAAGAGAATTGAATATTCTGAGGTCTCTTTTTGTGAAAAATTATATCAGCCAAGACTATCATACATTCTTGAACACGGAAAATATCGGGAAAATTATCGACCATGCCATCAGCGGGAAGTATCACTCTTTCCAGATCATCGACTCTGATCACAATTATGTGGGATGCTTCTCCCTTAATCTACTAAAAACTTCTGTCCTGCAGAAAGACCTCCTCGAATCTATAATCATTGCCCAGGACCTGGCTGTTCCCGATATCGAGATCGATTATTTTGCTAACCTCGAGCAGGCCATGGAAATTTTCGGTCGTGAGGATGTCGCTGAAATTTCAGTGTTGAAATACAAAAAAATAATCGGGGTTGTAAAAAGAAAAGATGTCATAGAAGCTTACAATCATGAGATTTCCATGAAGGAGGCTGCCTCCGGCCTGGTTCAGAAGTTAAAGTTTAGTCATGTGACAAAGACAACGGATATCGGTAAAGGTTATCAAATAACGGAAATAGATGCTCCGGCTTCCTTCTGGGATAAAAGTTTGAAAGAGCTCAATCTCAAGGCTCTGCACAGAATCGATATCCTCTTGATAAAAAGGAAGTCCCCTCTTCAAACAATCACTCTTCCTTCCGCGGATGAAATCATAAAAAAAGAAGATACTCTGATTCTTGTCGGACACGAAGATAACATCAAAAAAATCACACGCAATAAAGCAAGCTAAACCCAAGGTTTAACAATACTCATGAATATAGTATGATTTCCATCAAAAAACAAGTTGAACATTTCCTTTTTTTTAGGAGATGCCACAGCGCATCGTGCCTCACAAAAACACAAAGGGATCACACGCATTCTTCATAGATCTTGCAGCTAACAGGTAGTTTTCTTGACAATGCTATTCCCAAACCTTATATTTATTGATAAATGAGGAGTGAGAAATGGAAATAGAAATGAAAATAAAAGGTTTGGTCGTCGACCCCATATCCAAAATGCCGATTGTTGTCCTTGAAAATCCAGACAGCGAGCAGATACTTCCAATCTGGATAGGAGTCTTTGAAGCAAACGCAATCGCCCTTAAAATAGAAAGCGTCTCCACTCCTCGACCTATGACTCATGACCTTTTAATTAACTTCCTGGAAAAACTCAATATCCATATTGAAAAGGTTGTGGTTTGTGACGTCAAAGATAATACTTTTTATGCCGTGATCCACTGCCGATCCAATAACCAGGTCATCGCCATCGACTCTCGTCCTTCCGATGCCATCGCTTTAGCCCTCCGAGCAAACGCCCCTATATTTGTTGAAGACGAGGTGGTCAAGAAATCGCACAGCTTGAAATTTGAGAGTGATCTGGAGGACTCGGAGAAACTCAAAAATTGGCTGGAAAACCTAAAGCCTGAAAACCTCGGCAAATATAAAATGTAATCCTTCCCCCTTACTCCTTCCCTTTTTATGTTCTTAGCGTAAAAAGGAGATAAAGTCCAATCAACCCGAAAATAAGGCAGGGGCCCCAGGCAGCCAAAAATACATTGAGATAACTGAGGTTACCAAAACCTTTGAAGATGCCTATCGCTCCCCAATAAACCATAGCTATAACAATACTTAAGCCTATTCCGACCAGGGTCCCTCTCTTTCCCATAGAAAAAGCAAATGGAATCCCTATGAGAGTCATGATTAAGCAGGACAGAGGAAAAGACAGCTTAAGAGCTAGCTCGATCTTGAACCTTACCGTCTCAAAGCCTTTCTCTTCAATGTCTTCTATATAATCCTTGAGTTCTCCATAACTCAGCTGCTCAGGCACTTCCCATTCTTTCAAGAAATACTCTCTCTCTTCCACATCCCGGAGTTCCATTTTATCTTTCCGTTCGAACTTTACGAGTTGTCCATCGACAAAGTCCCGGAACCAGCAATTCTCCAGGGAAAGCTGGCCATCACCCAAATTTCCCTTTTCAGCATAGATCCTTCTTTTAAAAGACCATGTAGACGGATCAATATCATAGATCGTAAGCCGGCTGAAGACATATTTTTGTGGATCAAAATAGTTATAATGGTAAATTCTATTTTTTTCTTTACTCAAAACCCAGCGGCGGTCCAAGTAGCTGTAACTCCGCGGAGGACGGTCAGTGATTTCGCCCCAGATCTTTTCTGCTTTCTTGTTGGCATAAGGCAAAATATTCTCCTGAAGGTAAAAGGAAAAAAGACTCACCAGAATTCCCATAAAAAGCACCGGGATAATAATGCGGTAAAGGCTTATGCCGCAGGCCTTCATCGCTGTAATCTCATTATATTTAGTCAAAAGACCCAGGCATAAAAGGGTTGTGGTCAAGGCAGTGATAGGAAGAGTTAAATTGATAAACTCCGGGATTCTATAACGAAGGAACTCAAAGAGAAGGAGAAGAGGCTTATCCTTTTCATAAATATTATCGATCCCCTCAAAAAATGTGACGATCACAAAAACTAAAAGCAAGCTGAAAAAGACAAGCAAAAAAATGGCTGCATACTTTCTAATGATGTAGCGATCCAGAATATTAGGAAAGCGAAGGGAAAGGTGAGGCCAGTTTTTGGATAACGCATTTTTTTTTGGAGAGGAGGCCATTTTTTTCTTTTTTTTGGAAAAGCGGAAAAAGCGGGGAAAAAGCGGGGTCTCCCTTACAGATTTTATAAAGAGGAAAAATCCGATCAGAAGAAGCAAAATATTTGGTCCCCACATCCCGAGCCAGGGAGAGATTTTCCCGTCCATAGCCATCTCTTCTCCTGATGAGATGAGAATATAGTAAAATAAAATTATTCCCAGGCTAATTGTAAAGCCGCTGGTGCGCCCTCCTTTCTTGGTTGAAGCCCCTAACGGAAGACCCAGAATCCCAAAAATCAAACAGACAAAAGGGAGGGCAAATTTTTTATGAATCTCCACCCAATAAGAAACATGGTCTTTCAATCTTCGTGAATAGGAAGAAGCTTTCTCCTGTGATTCATCTTTCTCTTCGTCAAGGTCTACTAAATCTTGGTTGATAATCTTTATATCCTTGAGCAATTCTTCGATATCTTTTTCTCTTACCCGCTTCTTTTGAGAGATGTCAGAGAAAAGGTTCTCCACATTGATTTCTTCTTCAAAGCGCTCAAAAGAAGCCACTTCATATTTATCTGGCTCCGATAGAAGATAGGAATGAGAGAATCCATCAAAAAGCTCGATGGTGGCTCTTCTCATTTCAGGATAGAAATTTAGTCTCCCCCTTTTTGCTGAAATGGCCTTAGGTTCTTCTGGAGGGTCGGAGAAATACACAAAAACATTTTCCCACTCTCCTCCTTGATCGATATCCTGGATAAAAATGACCGTATCAGGAACGGATTCGTTAAATTCTCTGGGATGAATTCTAAATTGAACCTTAGATAAGACAGATTGTGAGAGGATCTGGATAACCATGCAGTTGGAGCGGGGAGCAAGATACAGGGCCAAATAAGAAGTAACCAGCCATCCACATAGAGCAAAAAGCAGTACCGGCCGGAGAAGCCTTTTATAGCTGATTCCTAATGTTTTAAAGGCCATGATTTCCGAATCAGACGAAAGCCGGCTTAAGCCTCCCAGGATTCCCATCAGGACAGCCATAGGTATTGTAAAGGCCAGAATGGAAGGAATGAGGTAGATGAAAAAATTGACTACCACACTAAAAGACACTGCTCTGGTTATAAACACTTCAGAAAGGCGGAGAATCTCGTTCATCAAAAGGACAAAAGTGTAGATGAGGAGCCCTATAAGAAATGGAGGGATTAGTTCTTTGATTACGTAGCGGTCAAAATATTTAAACACTCTGTTTATATACCATAAAACTATAGGAGAAAAAAAGATAGGGGAAATAGAAAGAGGCCGGATCTTGAATCTTGACTTATGGTGATTTGACTTCGTCCAGTTTAAAGAGTCGTCTCAAGATTCAAGAACCGACCCCAATAAAACAGAATGTAAAAAGGGACATTCCCTCAAAGTACCATCCTTTGCGAAATCATATTCAAAGGGTGGTACTTTGGGGAACGTCCCTCTCTTTCTTTAGTACATGTCAGGGCCTGGCGGAGGGGGGTATTTGGGTCCTTTATCTTCTTCAGGAAGATCCGTAACCAATCCTTCTGTGGTTAAGAGCAATCCAGCGATGCTTGCAGCGTTCTGAAGGGCAATCCTGACAACTTTCGTGGGATCGAGGACACCGACTTTGATCAGGTTTTCATACTTCTCTGTGAGAGCATTGAATCCCATATCCTGCTCCATCTCTTTCACTTTCTCAACCACTATGGAGCCTTCAAGACCTGCATTGTTAGCAATTTGACGGATAGGTTCTTCCAGAGCTCTCTTGACGATGTTGACTCCAATCTGCATATCATTTTCCATTTTTATTTTATCGAGTTCTTTTAGACATCTTAAAAGCGCAATTCCTCCTCCGGGGACAATACCTTCCTCAACCGCGGCCTTGGTGGCATGCATGGCATCTTCGACTCTTGCTTTTTTCTCTTTGAGCTCAGTCTCGGTGGCAGCGCCAACTTTGATCAGGGCAACTCCTCCTACCATCTTAGCCAGTCTTTCCTGGAGTTTTTCTCTATCATAATCAGAAGTCGTATCCTCAATTTGGGCTCTTATCTGTTTGATCCGCGCCTTAACATCTTCCTGTTTTCCATTCCCTTCGACAATAGTGGTGTTGTCTTTATCGATGACGACTTTTTTGGCTTGACCCAGCCATTCAACGCCAACGTTTTCAAGCTTCACACCGATGTCCTCGGTAATGACTTTTCCTCCGGTGAGAGAGGCAATATCCTCCAGCATGGCTTTTCTTCTGTCACCAAATCCGGGAGCTTTCACAGCTGCACACTGAAAAGTGCCTTTGAGCTTATTGACAACCAGCGTGGCCAGGGCTTCACCCTCGACTTCCTCGGAAATGACCAACAAAGGATTCCCCATTTTGGCTACATTCTCAAGAAGAGGAAGAAGATCTCTCAGGCTGCTTATTTTCTTCTCATGGAGAAGCATAAGTGGGGACTCTAAGACACATTCCATCCTGTCTGGATCGGTGATGAAATAGGGAGAAAGATAGCCGCGGTCAAACTGCATTCCCTCTACAACTTCCATGGTTGTCTCCAGGCCTTTAGCCTCTTCTACTGTGATCACACCGTCTTTTCCGACCTTATCCATCGCCTGGGCAATGATCTTTCCTACCGATTCATCATTATTGGATGAAATCGCACCAACCTGAGCAATCATTTCACCGCTTACTTCCCGGCTTACTTTCTCTAGCTCTTTGACTACTTCCTCTACGGCCCTCTCGATTCCTTTCTTAATCAAATTAGGATTGGCACCAGCAGTCACATACTTCAATCCTTCAGAAAAGATACTCTGAGCGAGTACTGTGGCTGTGGTGGTTCCATCTCCAGCTACATCTGAAGTTTTGGAAGCAACTTCTTTAACAAGCTGGGCACCCATGTTCTCTAGTGGCTCTTGGAGTTCGACTTCCTTGGCCACTGTTACGCCATCTTTGGTACTGGTTGGAGAACCGAACTTCTTATCCAGGATAACATTTCTTCCCCTGGGGCCTAAAGTCTCCTTGACCAGATTGCTTAAAATATTAACGCCTCTCAGTAGTGCCTGTCTGGCATCTTCGCCGAGTGTTATTTGTTTTGCCATTTTTTTCTCCTTTTTACGAAATTAGGTAATTTTAGCCAAAATTTCTTCTTCACGAACAATCACATGTTCGACATCATCGACAGTCACTTCCGTTCCGCTGAATTTTCCTATTAGGACTTTATCACCCTTCTTAACCTCTAGTGGAAGAACCTTTCCATCTTCCGTCACCCGACCTTTTCCCACTTCGATGACCTCTGCTTCCAGAGGCTTTTCTTTTGCGGTATCAGGAATGATAATTCCGCCTTTCTTGGTTTCCTGTTCTTCTACTCTCTTTAGAAGAACCCTGTCATGTAAAGGTATCACCTTCATTTGAGAACCTCCTATGGTTAGTTTTTATTATTAGCAGGATTGCTTAAGGAGTGCTAATATACTTCAATTTCCCCCTTTTGTCAAGAAAAAAATGAAAAATCTAGCACTCTACATGTGAGAGTGCTAGATTTTTTTTATTTTTAAAGTTTTGGCGCGGTTCCGGAGCGTATTTCGGTGAACTCCAAGAGCTTTGGCCATTCTTGTCATATTTCTATTGTATTTCTTCCCTGCTATCTCGATGTATATTTTCTCGAATTCTTTCAACACATCCTTTAAACGCAATTCTTTTTCCACCATTTCATCAATTATAATCTCCAATTTTTGATGGATGTTGAGTTTTTCAAATTCTTTTTCCATCTTTTCCTACCCTTTTTGTAATTTCCTTGTAAGCGTCTTTGAATTTCTCTTTAAGCTCCTTCGGGATAAGACTGACGATGGTTCTGGTCAGCTTCAGGCAAACAGGGGAGACAAGAGATCCCTTTAGTGCTCTCTTGTCTATGGGGAAAACCAAAAGAGCAAAAACAATGACGCCACAAATGAGAATCCCTTTGAGGAGACCAAGAGCTCCTCCCAGAACCTTATCAAGGAGTTTTAAGGGGCCCCTCACTAATTTAGAAAGCAAATGGGAAACAATCCACCCTAGAGAGAGTACGGCAAAAAAAACGGTTATAAATCCCAGGAAATGAGCTAAAACCTCGTGATTGATCAGCCGGCGATACAGCCAGGCTACCTGGGAATAACAATTAAGAGCTAAAATCAATCCAATTATCACTGCAAGAAGGCCGAAGATCTGTTTCACAAATCCTTTAACTATTCCAAGGAAAACAGTAACAGACAAAATAAGGAGTAGAATGACATCGATCCAGCTCAATCTATCTTCTCCTCCTCAATTCCTCCACCATCGCGTATTCACCCTCCTTGATAAAACCGAAAGGAACATGGGGCTTAATTCTTCCATGAAAATCAGAGCCTGCTGTGGCGACAAGATCCAGCTCTTTGGCAATTTTGCTGTATAATTCTGTCTGAGGAGGATCATGGTACGAAGTATAGACCTCTATCCCCTCAAGCCCATTTTCTTTTAAAATCATGAGATCTTCTTTAGATGTCCTCTGAAAATATGCTCCAGGATGAGCAAGCACTGGAACCGCTTCAATCCGGGGAGCTGACCTGAGAACTTCAAGTAAATCCAGGTTTTGTTTGGGAACCCACGCTGGTCTTCCTTCCACGAAATAATCTTCATAAAACCGGTATGGAGCGAAAATCCGGTTCTCTTCGCTAAAATATTTTTCCAGGGAAGGAATTTTTGTCTTTTCAGCCTTATTCAGCAGAAGCTTCGCGATCGTAACGCCCATAGGAAGAGCGGATTTTGACATTTTGGCGACTTCTTTCCATTTAATGTCAAAGCCCAACTCCCGAAGCTTTCGGACGCGTCCTTTTGCCTCTATTATTCTTCCTTTTGAAGCCCTTGAAATGAGGTTTGCTAAAAATTTACTCTTCCAGTTTATAAAAGGAAGGAGAACGTGAAACTCTCGTTTATCGAAAAAAGTGGTGAGCTCAATACTGGGGATGATTTCTACATCCATTTCTTCACCGAACCGCAAAGCTTCGGGGTAAGCAGCCACGGTATCATGATCGGTAATAGAAATGGCTCT
>JAGLWV010000279.1 GCA_023133225.1 Candidatus Aminicenantota bacterium
TTCAGGATACGCCATGTCTCTTGTCATTTTTATTGCATCCTCAGCGCATACATCAACGCATATCCCACACCCTGTGCAGTTTTGAATTAAAAGTTTCCATTCCCAAGCCACGGTTTATTCACCTTTCAATACATATTGAATATTAGAATAAGATGTAGAAAAGTCACCTGGTTTTTCCTCATCGGCCGGTGGGGCTTCCTCATCAGTTGGAAGTTCGCTCTCGATATCGAAAGCGAGGTGATATTTAGTGGAACCGTGCGTGTTATGCCCGCCCCCACCAGTGTTATCCATGGTGGCGATTCCGAAAGCGTATGTCTTGGACAGGTCGTCGAACTGTACATCATCATCATGCCCTGTGACAAGTTTTCTTGTTATTTCTGTATACCAACTTCCATCTTCCCAGATTGCGGCCTGTTCGATGTCACCCCTGCTTCCAGTGGGAGGTTTAAGGATACGCTCGGGGACTATCGCATTGAGAGCAGAGTATTTAGCCCAAGCAGATGCAATGTCTGTAGCCTTGTAATTGGCATCTAGGGCATCTGTTGCAATGACTTCACCAAAGAAGAGAGGGACGTTCCCCAAAGTACCACCCTTTGAATATGCCCAAAGCGCAAAAGGATGGTACTTTGAGGGAACGTCCCTTATCATCTACCGCGAATGGGCTGCAATGAAAAAAAAAGGGACAGTCCCCTTTTTTTTACGCCCGAAAGGTAAAAAATGCCGACTCATAATAAAATTGAGAACATGGAAGAAAGTCTGAATCCTGGTTATGAGAAAAACAACATAAAGAGCTCATATCACTGTAAATAAAATATAGTGGCGGCATTTTTTATGAATAATTCAGGTTAGCCACACAATAGAGATAGAACGCCAAATACAGCCAAACAATTAGCTATAAGATAGACTCTACCCCACAAATCGACAAAAAGCAGCTAAGAAGCCCCTTAGAAATATTCCTCCCTTTCCTCGGCTGCCATCAGGAGTTCCTGTTGGGCAACCTGAGGTGGAGATTCGCTCTATTGAAATGTGACCATTTTTTGTTTATCATGTTTAGTTGAGTAATATTGATTCATTATTAATAATCAATTCGCACCAATTAATAAAAAACTTTCTCCAGCAATCAATATTACACGGTTAATTGCATTAATGATTTCTAGTTCAATCATTAGCTTAGAGGAGTCTTAAACCATGAAAGAAGAGTCAATTCCTTTTATACAGGTTTATTGCCCGGAACTTAAGGAGATGATTCGCCCGGGAGAATCGCCGGTGTGTCCTTTTTTTGGAGGAAAGAAGCTGGATATTTCAAAAACAGAAGATGCGGTTAAACAAATTTTTCGCTGCCATGTCCAGTGCGGTTGTAGCATTGAATATCAGTATTACGAAGGAGGCAAACTAGTTAAGAAGGTGGAAGATACAATTGAAGACCAGGATACCCTGAGACGTATTCTCTCATTGGTGACTAGAGAATCAGATAAACGCAAAAAAAGAAAACCAAAGAAAGTTTTTCTTGTCGATGACGATTCAGATTTTTTAGAAATGCATTCAGCAGTTTTAGAAAACAAAGGATACGATGTAATTACGGCCCAAAGTTCTAAAGAATGCATAAAAAAACTGGAAAAAGTGCGTCCTGACATTGTTGTTCTTGATGTAATGATGGAACAATTTGATTCTGGGTTTAAAGCCTGTGAAAAAATAAAGAAGAAATACCGTGACCTTCCGATAATGATTTTAACTTCTATAGGAGCGCAGACAGGACTTGATTTCTCATCCAGTAGGAATGTTTTAGAAGTGAGTGGTGCTGATATCCTTCTGGATAAGCCAGTGAATCCAAAACAATTCATTGACGAAATTGAAAAGTTAATAGTTAAAAAAAAGAGTTAAAGATCCCTTTATTCATATGGACCTGTTATATATATCAGAAGAGAGGTGCCGTCAGTGCTATCGGTGCGTAAGGGGCTGTCCAACAAATGCCTTAAAAATCGACCACGGGAAAGTAAGGCGGATAGAGAGCCGATGTGTTTTTTGCGGCACCTGTTATAAATTCTGCCCTCACGAAGCAATAATCGTCCGCACCGGGATTGATCAAGTCATAAAGCTTCTTGAGGAGGGGGAGAAAGTTGTAGCCTGTCTGGATCCTACATTTCCTGCAGTTTTGGACATAGGTACTCCTGGACAGCTGGTTACAAGTCTCAAGAAACTGGGTTTCCAGGAAGTCTGGGAATCTGCTTTTGGCGGGGATTTAGTAACTCAAGCGTATAAAAAGTGGCTTAATGAGAACAAAAAATTATCTTGGATTTCCTCGTTTTGCCCTTCATTGGTTCTGTATGTTGAAAAGTTTGTTCCTCAACTGGTCAATCAACTCGTCCCTGTGGTTTCTCCTATGATTGCGATGGGAATGTCGGTGAAAAAGATTAGAGGAGCTGATACAAAAGTTGTTTTTATCGGCTCCTGTATTTCCAGAATACGAGAAAGAATGGACCAGCCTGTTACTGGAATTGTGGATCATGTGCTTATCTACCATGACATAATCAAAGTTCTTAAAAGGAAAGGTATCGATCGCGAACAACAAAAGCCTTCTGAATTTGATAGCCCACCGGCTAATTATGGGAGAATATTAAGTATATCAGGGGCAATGTCTAAATGTATCGGTTTTGACCAGGATTTATTGAACCTGAATTATGTTGTGGCGGGAAGCTCTAAGGGGGCAATCCGGGCTATGAAACAGCTTCAAGATGGGTCTATCAAGTCAAAATTTTTTGATCTCCTGTTCTGTGCAGGCTGTATCGATGGACCAATTGTCGATAAAAAAATCTCAGGTCCAAGTCGAAAACAGATTGTGGTCAATTTTGTGCTATCCCAACAGAAGAAGGACAAAATCAAGCATCGGTTTGGAATGAACCACCTGAACAATCTCAACCTAAAAAGAAACTACTCGGCAAAGGATGTTTCTATGCCAGAGCCGATGGAGGCAGCGATCCAGGCTGTTCTTAAAAAGTTACACAAGAGCTATCCGAACCGCAACCTGGATTGTGGGGCGTGTGGGTATAACACATGCAGGGAACAGGCGATTGCTGTTGTCCAGAGGTTGGCTGAAATGGAGATGTGTCCCCATTATCTGATGGAACAGCTGCATGGTCTTTATTCACGGCTGGAAAAATCTCATGAGCAGCTCAAGATTTCCCATAAAGATCTAGAACTCGCGCAAAGGCAGCTCATTCAATCCGAAAAAATGGCTTCTATTGGCCAACTAGCAGCAGGAGTAGCACACGAGTTAAACAATCCCATGGGTACGATAACGTTGTTTGGTCGGATTCTTCAAAAAGAGCTGTCAAACAATGAGAGGTGGAGTAAAGACATCAGCCTTATTGTCCAGGAAGCAGACCGGGCGGCAAAGATAGTCAAGGACCTGTTGAGTTTTTCACGGGAAACTACGCTTAAACCAGGACTTTTAAATCTGAACATGGTGATTGATGAAGCCCTGTCGCTTCTGTTAAAGCATTCTATTTTTTATAACATTGAGGTCAAGAAGAAATTGGATCCTTCATTACCTTCAACATTTGCAGACGCCGACCTTCTCAAACAGGCTATTTTTAATATTGTACTCAATGGAGCCCAATCAATGGAAGGTAGAGGGATACTGACAATAAAGAGCCAGAACATAAATAACGGCCAGGAAATAATAATTGAGATCACGGATACTGGCAAGGGTATTCCCAAAGAGAATTTGTCCCGGCTTTTTGACCCCTTTTTTACTACCAGAGAGAAAGGAACCGGGCTTGGACTGGCAATCGTCTATACTATTCTGTCAAAACACAAAGGGTCGATTCAGGTCCAAAGTGAGTTGAATAAGAGAACAACCTTTACTCTCAGGCTCCCTGTTTTAGATAAAGAAAAATGGATGGAGGTCGAAAAAAAGGTTGTCGATATTAAGCAAGCAAAAGGAGAAAAGAGAAGTGAAACACAAAGGGAAGATATTATTGGTTGATGATGACCTTGATTTTTTAGAAATGCACCAAATAGTTTTAGAGAATGATGGGTATGAAGTATTGACAGCTGCTGATGCACGTGAAGGAATGGATAAAGTGCAGGTAGAAATGCCTGATTTAATCATTTTGGACTTGATGATGGAGAAACACGATTCTGGATTTTCTTTCAGTAAGAAAATTAAAAGCAACCCTCTCTTTAAAGAGATACCCATTCTAATGGTGACTTCAGTGGCTAATACAACCGGATATCGCTTCTCAATGGAGGAAGACGGATACTGGATGAAGATTGATGATTTTCTCGAAAAACCAGTCAATCATGATGTGCTTATCAGCAAAATTAAGGAATTACTCTCGGGAAAGAAGGTGAAAAAATGAATACTCTGCCCCGCATTCTAGTGGTTGATGATGAAATGGGTATTCGAGAGGGATGTAAACGTGCCCTTTTAAAAGAAGGATATGAGATCGATGATGCTGAAAACGGAAGTGTGGGCCTCCAGAAAGTGAAGAAGGATTCATATGATCTCATCCTGGTGGATTTGATAATGCCAGGGATAGCTGGTTTAGACCTGATTCAGAAAGTCCATAAAATTGACCCTGAAGTTATCCTGGTTGTCATTACGGGCTATGCGACAATAGATACAGCCGTTGAAGCTACTAAACGGGGAGCATATGATTATCTGCCCAAACCTTTTACTCCTGAGGCTCTTACAGCAGTTGTCAAGCGCGGGCTGGAGAAGCGATTACTTCGGCTTGAGGCACAAAAGCTTCACGCTGAACGGGAGCATAGACTGTTGGAGCTCGCGAGTGAGCAGAGCCGACTTCACACAATCATTGGATGCATGGCAGACGGAGTGATGGTGACAAATCTAGAAGGTCAGTTAGTGCTCTGGAACGCTTCGTTTATTAAAATGCTGAAGCTTCATGATATCGATGTTCCCGGCAAACCCTTGGAACAATACGTGAAGAATAAGCCCATTGTTGAATCAATTCAAGAGGTTCTGACTTCCAAAGACAAGGACTTCTCGATGGTAAGCCGGGAAATCCAGATTGATGACCAGGGAACAGTTTTGATGGCCAATATAGCCCCAGTTAGAGATGAGGAGGGAAAGATACTTGGAGCTGTAACTGTTCTCCGTGATATAACAAAACTCAAGGAAATAGACAAGATTAAATCTCAATTCGTCTCCATGGTGACTCATGAGCTTAGAGCCCCCCTTGCTGCAATTGAAGGTTGGTTAGAGCTTGTTATCTCAGACGAGGCTGGCGGAGATGAAAAGCAGAAGCTAAAGTGGCTCAGCCGTTCCAAAGAGCGGACACACTCGCTTCTGGCATTGGTGAATGACCTCCTGGAGATCAACCGGATGGAAGCAGGAAAGGTTGCTCAGAAGATGGAGATTGTTCAGATATCTGATATAATTAAAAAGATCATCGACTTCTCCCGCCCAGAACTAGATAAACAAAAGATATCGGTTGATTTTAAATTATCTGATAAACTTCCTGCTGTCCAGGCTGATGTGAGGGATATGGAAAAGCTCTTTACCAACCTGATTAATAATGCAATCAAATACAATATTGTCAGTGGTTCTATTATCCTGGAGAGTGCGGTAGATAAAAACTACGTTTGTTTCCGGGCGAAGGACACAGGAATAGGGATTTCGAAGGACAGCCTCCCGCATATTTTTGATGATTTCTTCCGAGTTAGTGATGAGAAGACAAAAAAGATTACAGGGACCGGATTAGGGCTTACTATTGCTAAAAAAATAGTAGATTCTCATTTCGGACGAATCGAGGTAGAAAGCCAGCTAGGAAAGGGAAGTACATTTTCTGTATTTCTTCCTCGCATGAGAAGAAAGAATCGAAAGGAAATAGTGAAGTGAGATCAGGGGAAAGATTTCAAGGATTTCAGTTAAATGAAATCCTCAGGAAAGAAGAGCTTGCTCCCTCTATTTTAATGTTCGAAATATACACGCCGATTGTTGCCAGGGCCGTGAAAGCTGGGCAGTTTGTGGTCGTCCGAACAGATGACTATGCCGAGAGGGTTCCTTTAACTGTGGCTGACCATAATCTGGAGAATCTCTCAATTACTCTAATTGTTCAAATTGTGGGAACTTCAACTCGAAAAATGAACAGCTTAAAAGTGGGAGATGCCCTTCTTGATGTCGTGGGCCCTCTAGGAAAGCCCAGTGTGATTGAAAAAGTTGGGACAGTAGTTTGTATTGGTGGTGGTGTCGGTGTAGCTCCGGTTTACCCCATAACCAAAGCATTCAAAGAGGCTGGGAATTATATTATCTCTATTATCGGCGCCCGGTCCAAAGATATGATTATTTTGGAAGACGAAATGCGCGATGTCAGCGACGAACTTTACATTACCACAGATGATGGAACAACTGGTCATCACGGATTTGTTACAGATGAGCTGCAAAGACTGATTAATGAAAAAAGAGAACTGAATCTTGTCGTTGCGATTGGACCAGCAGTGATGATGAGAGCAGTCGCCGAAACTACAAAGAAGCAGAGGATTAAAACTATTGTAAGTCTCAATTCTCTCATGGTTGATGGTACCGGGATGTGCGGTGGCTGCAGAATTACCGTAGGGGGGAATATGAAGTTTGTTTGTGTTGATGGTCCTGAGTTCGACGCTCATCAAGTCGACTTTGATGAGCTTCTCCAGAGGACAGCCATGTATACCCGGGAAGAACACCGGGCTATATGGGATTATGAATGCAGGATCATTAAGGCAGAGAAGGATCTTGAGAAGGCAAACAAACGGGAACCTATGCCTAAACAGAATCCAACGCTTCGGATTCAAAATTTTGATGAGGTCGCTCTCGGATACACTAAGGAGCAAGCACTGCGCGAGGCTTCTAGATGCCTTCAATGCAAACATTCCCCTTGTGTTGAAGGGTGCCCGGTCGATATCGATATTCCTGGTTTTATCGCCCTTATTCAGCAGAGGGATTTCATGGGGGCTATACATAAAATTAAAGAGAAAAACAGCCTGCCTGCTATCTGCGGCCGGGTATGTCCCCAGGAAGAGCAGTGTGAAATAAAATGTGTATGGTCCAAAAAGAAACAGCCAATTGCTATAGGACGGCTAGAAAGGTTCGTGGCTGACTACGAGTTTAATCAGGGAAATGTCCGCATACCTGAGCTGCCAAAACCAACAGGGAAAAAAATTGCTGTTGTAGGCGCGGGGCCGGCAGGACTAACAGCTGCAAGCGAGCTGTCCAAATTAGGGCATAAAGTGACTGTGTTTGAAGCCCTTCATACATCTGGTGGAGTGCTTGTCTATGGAATTCCAGAGTTTCGGCTTCCGAAATGGATCGTTCAACGAGAAAGCGACTATATAAAGAAACTTGGAGTCGATATCCAGGTTAATTATATAGTAGGGAAAGCCAGCACCATTGATGATTTTCTTAAGAATGGATATGAGGCGGTATTCATTGGAACAGGGGCAGGCCTGCCGTATTTCCTGAAAATTCCAGGCGAAAATCTCAACGGGGTTTACTCTGCAAACGAATTTCTAACCCGGATCAATTTAATGAAAGCCTATCTTTTTCCAGAATATGCTACACCTGTCCACCTCGGCCATAATATTGCAGTCATTGGTGGCGGGAATGTGGCCATGGATTCTGCCCGAACCGCATTACGATTAGGAGCCGAGAATGTGTATCTGATTTACCGCAGGGCAAGAGAGCAAATGCCTGCCCGGGAAGAAGAAATCGAGAACGCTTTTGATGAAGGAGTCAAGCCTTTCCTTTTAAACAATCCAGTCAGAATTCTAGGGAATGAGAAAGGATGGATCAAGGGAATTGAATGTATTAAGATGAATTTGGGAAAGCCAGACTCTTCAGGGCGAAAGCGACCCATTCCCATCGAAGGCTCTGAACATATTATTGATATAGATATGGTTGTTGTTGCCATTGGGCAGGGACCGAATCCCTTGTTGACTTCAACTTCTCCGGATCTGAAGTTGACCCCGAGGGGATATATAGAAGCAGATGAAGAAACAGGCAAGACCTCAAAAAAAGGAGTCTTTGCAGGCGGTGATATTGTAACCGGGGTTGCCACAGTAATTCTTGCGATGGGGGCAGGGAAAAAGGCAGCTAAGGCGATAGCTCTGTATTTAAAAGACGGGAAATGGTAGTCTGAAAAAATAAGGAAACAGGCATTCTGTTCCTTAGATCACGGATGTTTAGACGGGCGGCTCACCTTCTACTGTATTCCCATACAATTTGGCACGAATATAATAATCTCCCTCCGGGCCTACTTCAAACCTCTCCGACTAAAAGCATTGATTGATCTGATTGAAGAAATAGAATGTCTGACTTCGGATCAAAAGGTCGGGGATTCAGATTGTTCTGGGAGTACCAGGGTAGATCTGTCTTTTTCCCAATTAAGAAGTAAAATTTTTAACTTCTCAATAAGTGTTGGTAGTAGCCATGGATTCCCGCTACCCGCCAGTGTGGGCACAGGCTCCGCGGGAATGACGATTGAGTGTAAGTGTATGTCATTCCTGTGAAACATGTGCCCGCGCAGGCGGGGTAGCAGGAAACCAGTGATTCGTCACAAATATAGTCTACCCACACGTATTGAGAGCTTACGAAAAAGACAAGAAAGAAGAGAAAAATAATTGACAAATTGACAATCAAATTTTCCAGACAACTTTATTCTTTTCTTTCCCTGGCTTTTTTATCCCTTTAGCCATTTGTTGAAGGTGGATAAGAATATCAATTTTATCTTTAAAGGGGAGTCGAGAAAGCTCATTTCTCCGCAATTTTTTTCCACGGATAATCTTTTTTAGATCTTCATTTATTGTCAAAGTACCGTCTCCTGAACTCAGTATATTTATCATGGAGATTATATTTCTTTAAGATTTTTCTCAATAATCTCAAATCCACTTCTGCATCTTCGAATATTTTAATTAGCCTTTCTCTGTCTTTGGCTCGATATGTTTGAATCATTATTGCCGCAAGGTACTCTAAACCCAGGACTTTTGTCTTAATCCTCCCATATTTCGCTTCCACAGATTTCAGAACGGCCTCATTAACGAGTTCATTATAAACAGGAATAAATTGTACAGGGATTCCTTCAATAATAACATGCTCTTTATCAAACTTATATCCTTTTTCTCTCAAATAGTTGTAAATGGGTGAAAGCACATCAATGCTCTCTTCAACTGGAATAAAAAAGATATCCAAATCATAGGTTAATAATGGTTCCACATAATAAAGGACTGCAACACCTCCACCGATAGCGAAATCTCCTATAATCTTTTTATTTTTTAATTCCCCTATGCTTTTAAACGTATTAACCATTCTTTCATCTTTATATCATAGCCATTAGGCCTGTTCAATAGCCTTATCCGGTAGGCCAGGTAGTTATGATGGAAGACTGCACATTTCTATCAGGTGTGGGTAAAGGAGGTGAACGGGAGTGAACCGAGATTCGATTTCAAGGCCGTTCGCTTTTGCAGAGAGAGGAAATCCATGTAGCCCATGCCGTAGGATCGGACCCGAGGTCCTTGCCTGCCAGACGGATCAAGAGCCGGCGAACCGGAGCTCTCTCCTGCTCGCGGCTGGCTCTTAGATAATCGATGAGCAACGACCCTCCATTGTGCAGCAAAGGGGCAGCGAAGCGGGGGCCTATTCTCGTCTGGATCAAGACCCTTACAGTGGTGAGAAAATGGGTTGGGTTCGTCCCGTCGAGCAATGCCTTAATTGAAACAGCCATGGGCGTCCAGTCAAGTTCCCGCGGAAATCCCCGCGACAGGGCCGTCAGCAGTCCGTCCGTGGCATTGCCGACCATATCGTCGTACCGCATGGCATCCATAAGCGCCCACCAAGTCGAATCAGATTGATGGAAGTTGCTCAGGACGGAGGCTGCAGCGATTCTGTTCTTGATGTTCCTGTCGTTCATAATGATCCATGCCGCCAGTTCCTTGTCCTTGTTGCCGTTCAGCTTGCTCAGGTCCGACCATATTTTCTTAGTGATTGCAGGATCCAGAAATGCTCCGAGCTCTTGCAGGACAGTTTCCTTTTTGCCGCCCAGATGATAATCGTATAATTGCAGGGCTATCATATAATCGTTGGGGCTATGAGTGATTGATTCCAGTACATCCGACCATCTTTCAACTTCGGGCAACTCATCGGGAGGAGCCGGTCGGCGTTTGATGCGACCAGAAAATTGCGGCTCCACGACGGTGACCAGTGTGAACATGCGGTCGCCTTGAAGTTCTTTTTTTACGCTGAACGCGGCAAAGCCCAGCTTTTCCAGTCCAACCATGCAAAGTGGATTATGGGGATCGATTTCGGCTAGCTTTTCGTAAAGATACTTTGCATTCCACAACTTCAGGCCAATGAATTCGACTTGGCCTTTGGGAGTCTCCAGAACTTGCCCGGAGGCAATACAAACAATTGCCAGAAAAGCGACGCATTTGAGATTTGTTCTTAGTCCCACCGTCATTAACTCCTCCGAATCGCGCTACAGAGATTGATCGGCTCCGCTATAAATCCCACAGCGCAAAAACTCTTTTATAGATAAGATAACATGATGGTCGCAACAAATCTCTCATCATTTTCCTCTATTTTCACTCGCTGACATCCTCGAAAGAGCTTATCACAGGAAAAACGACGAGGTCAATAGCCACAAAATAGAGATAGAGCGCAAAAAACAGCCATACAATTAGCTATAAGATAGACTCTACCCCACAAATCGACAAAAAGCAGCTAAAATTCCTTCAGAAACTGCAACTTCGCCAATATTCATCAAAACAAATGATACAGCATTGAGCAATGATTTTAAAAATATACTTGGGTTGCTTGAGGAGATTCATCTGCTCTAGTATTTGTCAGATAATCGTAAGGTTCTTTACCCTAATCGTCAGATCCATCCCCAACCCAGGCAGGTTACGTTACCTCTCCGCTATATTCTCCGGCTTTCACGACATGCAGAGCTATTATCCTTCCAAATTCTGGTGCAGATCGAGAAAATACCATTAGATGGCCACCAGAGCAGGAGATTGTAATGCACGTTCTCGGATTCGAGGAATCCTTTCGCCATTCAAAAACTGTCAGACTGAGATCAAATCCAATACTGATTAATTATTATTTGGTATTAGTATGGTATAATTACAATAAAATGATGTGGAGTTGTTTTTAATATACTTTTTATTCTTAATTGTGCTAAAATTTCTAGGTACTGTAACTTATGCAACTAATGAAGTTATTAAGCTTAGGAGGGATGAATGCCTGAGGGAAACCTAGACAGTCTTATTTCTAATATTGAGTCCTCCAGAAGTTCAAGAGTCTTAGTTTATATTACATCAGATAGACAACGTCCTTTAAGTGCCAGAATTGCATCGGATATTATTCCTATCTTTCATAAACATTTAAAGAGAATTGGAAACGCAGACAAAATAGATTTATTTATTTATAGCACAGGTGGAGATGTGATAACACCTTGGCGGTTAGTAAATCTTATTCGGGAGTTCTCAGCTAGTTTTAATGTATTAATCCCTTATAAAGCTCATAGTGCTGCTACAATGATTGCCTTAGGTGCAGATGAGATTGTCATGGGAGCATTAGGAGAGCTTTCTCCAATAGACCCAAATATTGGGACTCCTTTTAATCCTCCTCATCCAGATGTGCCTAATGAGCCTAAGATTGAAATTAGTGTTGAAGATGTATTTGGCTACATAAATTTAGCGAAAGAAAAACTGGGTGTTAAGGAACAATCTAGTGTTTTTAGTGTTTTAGAAAAATTAGTAGATAAAATTCATCCTCTCGCCATTGGAGCAGTTTATCGGACTTATTCATTAATTAGACTTTTAGCTGCAAAGCTATTAAGTCTACACATGAACCAGAAAAAAGAAGCGAAGCAGATAAATCAGATAGTAGAAGATTTAGTTGAGAAGCTTTATTATCATAACTATCTAATAAGCAGAAATGAAGCGGATAAATTAGGTTTGAAAATAACAAAACCATCAGTTGAACTTGAACAGCTCCTGTTGGATTTATATTTATTATATAAAGAAGAGATGGATTTGGGTCAGCTTTTTAATCCTAATCAGATGATTCCAGACGGGCAGAATTCCCATTCATTTGAAGCATGTATTGCTTGTATATGCAGTAGAGGCTTACATTCAAAGTATTTTAAAGCTATTACGCTTTCGAGATTACCCTCTCAGCAATTAGGAGCACCTTCTCAAATTGGAATACAGGAGGAGGTTCGTGGGTGGAGAGATTTTGAGACTGAACAGGAGGAATAAAATGACAACAAATGTGCCCACGGTTAAAACATTAACAGGTTTTTGGGAGACAATAAATGTTGATGTGAGTGCATCTACAGCAGCTCTGGTGATTCCTTCATACAGAATATGGTCGACTCCCGATTTAAGTAAAAATATAGTCATTGAAGAAAAAAAGGTTGAATCTGAAGAAGAGCTTCGACAATTATTTTCAGAATTTGCACAGGAGGATATAGAATTGGCTGAGATGGGATTGGCAGAATACAATGAGATATTACTGACCGAAGATGTGGAATGAATAAAGGAGATGTATATTACGCAAATCTTGGCAGTACGACAGGCTCAGAGCAAGCAGGGCTTAGACCTGTTCTAATTTTTCAAAACATTACTTTATTTACGCATTCAAGAACCGTAATAATGATTCCATTTACAACATCCTTAAGAAGAGCACAGATTCCTGGTTGTGTATTAGTAAGGCAAGGGGAGGGAGGTCTACCACAAGATTCAGTTGCATTATGTTACCAGATTCGAGCAATAGATAGGTCTCGGTTACAAAATCGTTTAGGTGCTTTAACAGATGCCACTATTAATGAAATTGAAAATGCCTTAAATACCACTTTCGATATGAGCTAGGAGCAGATAATATTTCTAGCCTGGATGGAAGCTTTAAGCCATATCTCCTAAAGCCCTGGCCTCCCAGGATTGAAAAAGGACGCTGAGATTTATATGTGGGAGTAAAAATGAAAAAAAGGAGTTCCATCTTTATTATTTGTTTATCGCTCATTCTGATTTTGCCAGGATTGAGTCAAGCTGAAAGATTTGGAATAAAACTTACGGGCGGAATAAATTATCTTGAAGTGGGAGATCCAAACGCATCACTGAAAGGATTTGCAGATTTAACAAAGGATTTGGCAATTTTTTGGGGTGTGACTAGAGAAGGTGAAATTGAACAAATTTGTAATGGATTAGACCTAGAAGGTGACGTAATATTTTATTTAACTCCTCGGTTTGGAATAAGCCTTGGCTCAGGTTATATCTATGGTAATAAGGCTAAAGACGCAAATAAGGTAATTCTTTTAGACCAAACTTATGCATACGGAATGGAAATGAGCGCTATTCCAGTGAGGTTAGGAGTTTACTATTCTTTTCCCATATCTTCTTGGGGTCGGCTTTTCCTGAATGGAGGGGTAGGCTATTATTTTGCCAAATGGTCTGAGTCAATTGACTGGATTGCGTCCACTACAGACCAGGAAGCAAAGGGTAGTGGCATTGGTTTTCACGGAGGAGTGGGATTTGAGTTTAGGCTAGTATCTCATTTTTCTCTTTTTCTTGAAGGACAGAGAAGACACGTTAAAATCGGAAGCTTTGAAGGAAAAAAGTTAGATTTTGTTGAAGGAACTCTTAGTTATTATGAAAGCCAAATCCTTGGTAAATGGTATCCAAAAGTGGATGTAATTGATGGACTGACGCCAATAGGAATAAGGAATTTAAGAGAAGCCAAGGTTGACTTTTCTAGATTTACATTTAGAGCAGGAATTAAGATAAACTTCTGATTTTTAAGCAAGAATTATGAAACTGGTCGTTATTCATATTTGCCAAGAGTAACAATTATAAACCAACTGGAAGCCAAATCCCCTGTAGCCCTGGCTTCCCGAATCTGAATAAAACAGCTCATGACCTGCTCGGACACAGTTCAATCACAGTGACTCAGCGATACACCCACTCAAACGATGACAGGAAAAGAAAAGCTGTGGAGCTATTGAGTTGTGATGTATGTGGAACGCATGGTAGAATAAATCAACAGTGCGCCCGTAGCTCAGTGGATAGAGCGGCGGACTTCGAATCCGAAGGTCGGGGGTTCAAATCCCTCCGGGCGTGCCAGATTTCTTTTTTATACGAATATTTACGTTATTGTTTCTAATCCCATCTTGGTTATCCGTTCAGCATCCTTTTTCAATCCAGGGAAGCCGGGGATTTAGGGGATTTGGGTTCTACCCTTAAATCCCGATTAAAGTTTCAGCTATAAATATTCACTCATACCTAAGCGAATCTACGGGATTGGCCAGGGAGGCTTTGATGGATTGGTAGCTAACCGTCAGCAGCGAAATGACCAGAGCCATGCTTGCAGATAACAGGAAAATTTCCCATCCGATACTCGCTCGGAAAGCGAAACTCTGCAGCCACCTGTGCATCGCATAATAGGCAACTGGCCAGGCTAAAATGTTTGCCACTGTCACCCATCTGAGAAAATCCCGTGACAGGAGCAAGTAGATATTGAATGCCGAAGCACCGAGAACCTTCCTGATTCCGATCTCCTTAGTCTTTTGTTCCGCTGTATAGGCTGCCAGCCCAAAGAGTCCCATGCAGGCCACAAGAATGGCCAGGATGGAAAATGCCGAAAATATTTCGCCCAATTTTTTATCCGCAGCATGCATCTTTTCAAAGCTTGCATCCAGGAAAAAATAGTCAAGAGGATAATGAGGAATTATCTCTTTCCATGTTTTTCCAATAAAGTCGATTGTTTCCGATATGTTCTTGGGGAGTAAACGGATGGAAAGGTAGTTATGATTTTTAATGGATGTGATCATATATGTGATGGAGTAGGGTTCATGGTGAAGAGAGTAAATGTTAATGTCACTGACAACTCCAGCAATATGTCCTCTGTATTGACTTGCAAAAATCGCACCTTTACCAACAGCTTCTTGCGGAGTGGAATAACCGGCTTCCTGGATTGTAAGTTCGCTGACCAAAAATTCCGATGTGCTCTCGTCTGAAACTGGGAGCTGGATGTCTTTCCCGGCGAGGAGTCTAATCCCGTATGTGCTGACAAATTCCTTATCAACAAAGTATGTGACCTGGGTGAGAAGTTCATTCCGTCCTTCGAACTGGAAAGAAAGATGACCGCTTCCTCTCGTCGGGACATAAGAAGACGTTGTAGTATTTTCGATATTTGGATTTATGAGCAGCTCATTCCTAAAAGCCTCATAGTTTTTCCGGAGGTCTTTGTTTAACGGAATAACGATAATTTGTTCTTTGTCATACCCAAGATTTCTAGACTGTATATAAAACATCTGTTTATGGGCGATAAGGGTGGCAAAGATGATTCCAATCGAGAGCGCAAACTGAAAGATCACCAGTCCTTTGCGCAGTAAGGTTCCTGGAAAGGAATACCCCATTTTGGATTTGAGGGAGTGTATTGGTTGAAAGGAAGATAAAACGAAAGCAGGATAGAATCCAGCCAAGAATCCGACCACTAGAGCGATAGCTATCATGCCCAGAACGAGCGAAGGGTTGATGATGGAATTCAGCGACATGTTTTTCACTGCAATTCTATTAAACAGTGGGAGAGTCATCGTAACAATAAAAATCGCCATCAGTGCTGAAAAAACACTGAGCAGCAGAGACTCTCCCAGGAACTGGCGAATCAATTGATTTTTTTGGGCGCCCACAACTTTCCGGATACCGACTTCTTTTGCCCTTTTGATGGAGCGAGCGGTAGTTAGATTCATGAAATTGATACAGGCGATAACAAGCACGAATACAGCAATGGCTGTAAAGACATAGACATACAGGATATTTCCTGTCGGTTCGACCTCGGATCGCAACCGGGAGTGAAGGCGGATATCCAGAAGCGGCTGAAGACTGATGGTGTACCAGGGATCTTTCTTCCAATTTCTATGGAGAAAAGCCAGTAATTTGGAGTTCAAGGATTCGGCAGAAGTGTTTTTGTGTAAAAGGACATACGTGTAATGCTGCCAAAAACCGGAAAAATCATTCGTGTCATCCTTCTGGCTGATGTATGAAACCAGGAAATCAAAATGGATGTGGGAATTTCGGGGAACGTTCTGTGCGATCCCGGTTATGCGAAACAGCATGATCTCTCCGTCGTTGTAAGGATCGGCTTCTACTGTCTTTCCGATAGGATCTTCATCACCAAAATATTTTTCTGTCATTTCTCTGCTCAAAACAATGGTGTTTGGTTCATTGAGTGCCGTGGCGGAATCGCCTTTGATGAGAGGAAAGTCGAAAACGGTAAAAATGCTGGGTTCGGCAAAGAAGAATCTTTCTTCGTAGAATTTTTTGTCCTTGTGTCCGATATAAAGCTTCACACCCTGTCCCATTTTGCGGATGCGCACAGTTTCGACGATTTCGGGAAAATCTCTTTTCAGAGCCGGCCCAACGCCAA
>JAGLWV010000028.1 GCA_023133225.1 Candidatus Aminicenantota bacterium
TTGGCCGAAGGACATTCGGTATCAGCCTGTGGAGTGGAGACGTTGGTCGCCACCGGGAAGCAGGAACTCCAAACACGAAAGCCCCTCGGGGTATAAGTTGGAGAATCCCCGCGCTTTAGCGATGGGGAGTTGTCAACACATGATATATTGATAAATGGAACGAGGCTCGACATCCCGGCGAGTCCTGTTCCCATCATTGATTTTTTAAGAAAATCACGTCGCCTCATTTTTTGATTAATCCCGAGTCAACAATTTTATCTAATATTATCCTGGCAAATTGAATACGAAACTCAAATCACATTTTCCGGGAATTGATCTCAGGTAACGGGAACAATTCAGACTCGGTGCGTGCAGAACGCATAATTTCACGGAATTGCTCCACAACCTCAGGATGCCTATCAGCCACATTGTTTTTTTCACCCATGTCATTTTTAAGATTGTAGAGTTGAATGGATGTATCGGCGTTTTTCCTTTTCAAACCTGTGCGGATCGCCTTCCAGTTCCCCATGCGGACAGCCTGTTGACCACCGTATGCCGGAAATTCCCAATATAGGAAATCATGCTGCTTTTGCCGACTTTTGCCGAGTAAAGTCGAGGCAAAACTCTCTCCATCTCTTTCAGCCGGGAGCTCTGTCCCGGTAATCTCACAAAGTGTTGGCAGGACATCCCAGAAAGCGGAAACGTGATGGCTTGTTGTTCCCGGCTTAACATGACCCGGCCACCTGACAACCATAGGAACACGGATGCCCCCTTCATACAAGTCACCCTTAAATCCACGGAACGGACCGGCACTCCTGAAAAACACTGAATCCGATCCAGCAAGGCGATCATAGGTTGGTCCGTTGTCACTCGTGAAGAAAACCAGAGTATTCTTTTCAAGACCGAGCTCTTTAACCAGCTCCAAGATCTCTCCGATGCCCCGGTCCATGTGTGTGATCATCGCTGCATAACCGGCACGCGGGAAAGGATGTCTTAAATAACCGCGGTGCTCATATGGCTCCTCAGGAATTATACCTTTGTATTCATTCAGCGACTCTTCGGGCACCTGGATCGCTAAATGCGGGATTATAAACGGCAGGTACAGGAAAAAGGGACGATTTTTGTTTTTGCTGATGAATAGCTTCGCTTCTTTTATGAAGAGATCCTGTGAATATTGCTTACCGTTAAGTGTGCGATCATTTCCTTCAAGCATCTCCCTTTTGTCATTCCTGAACAAAAAACGCGGATAATGATTATGTGCGTGGACTTGACAATTATACCCGTAGAACAAATCAAATCCTTGATTGCTTGGATCACCTTCTGAACCTCTATAGCCCAGGCCCCATTTACCAACAGCAGCAGACGCATAACCTTGCTGTCTGAGCAGCTCGGCAATAGTCACCTCCGAATCGGGAATCGGATTCTGCCCGGCAAATATGCCCTGTTCTGGTTCGTGTTTGCGGTTTCTTGGCCGGCCATTATTCCGGATATAGGCATGGCCGGTGTGTTTGCCGGTCATCAGCACGCACCGTGAGGGCGCGCAGACGGGACTGCCTGCATAATGCTGGGTAAACCGCATACCTTCGGCAGCAAGTTCATCGATATTAGGCGTTTTGATAATTTTCTGCCCGTAGCAGCCCAATTCACCATAACCCAGGTCATCGGCAAGGAAAAAAATGATATTTGGCTTTTTTATCGATTTTCCTGTTCTTCTTAAACATCCGGGCAGTGACAGCGCAGCAATGCCTAAACCTGCATGTTTTAAAAAACTTCGCCGGTTCAATTTTGGCGATAGAAGGAATTTCATTTTTTTGCCTGTTGCGATCTTATTCATTAGCCATGCAAGTTTGTGGCAATCTCATTCTGTCCAACGCTATGCACAATGAGATCACCTTTATGTCCTATTTTCAGCAAAGTCAGGGGAATAATGGCAACGCATTGTCCCAAATGCAATTGTCCAATTCAGCATCGTTTGGCCTTGTTTTTCAAATTCACCTGAAAAATTCACCTCCAGGAGACGGCTTGACATTTTGTGGAAGAGAACCTCTGTATTCGCTTCGACCTTGGATACCTCCATCCCTTCTGGAACGTAGATGAACAGAGAATACGGGGCACCTTCCACGATTTCTGAGGAACCGCTTAAGGCTGATTGTGTTGGTTCCCATGAGACCTGTTTGGGGCTGATGGTTCCTGTGATATGGCGAGAAGTGGCCACTAACTGTGGTCTGTCCAGAATTGGTCTTATCACATAGACACGAGTGCCATGAGAAGGAATTGAACATGTGATCCTGTCTCCGGTCACCTCCTTGAGTTCCTGATTCCAGAAGTCAAATGCCAAATACTCTCTTCCGGTTTCCAGGCCAAGGTCTTCCCCGAAAGAGACCGTTTTTGTCCCTACTTCTTCGCCCCAGTTGAAAACAGCCACAACATCGTAGATGCCAGCCACGCCATTGACTTTGAGATCGATAGCTCTTGGATATTCTTTGACTTTGGGACAGCACCAGACAACTCCGTCTTTTTTGTTTGATTCTATTTTGTATGGATAGAGATCTACAGGCACAACAGAAGTTGGAGGAATCGTTTTTCTATAGAGATCCAATTTTTTCATTGGGAGCTTTGCCATGAAATCACTGACCATATAAAGCTGTCCTGTCAATGCGATGGTTGTGACAATAGTCCGGGCTTCATCCAGGGTTAACGGGTTTCGGACCATAACCGTATCCGGATCGCTATGCCATAAGATGTTGTTGAGATAGTTCCCTCCAAAGAGAGAATGGAAATAGGTCTGCATCGACATGCCGCCTTCTTTTTCCGGGTGCCAGATAGCTTTATCGTCGCCACCGATCCGAGAGCCGTCAAATACACCAAATCCAAGCCCGACTTCATGCATCGCGCAACCGAGAATGTAAACATCAGGACCGAGGGTTTCCCTCAAAGCTTTTTGTGCATCGACATATAACTCTCGACTATCTCTTGTCGGATCATAGGCCCTTTCTTTGTTTTTGTCATAGTAATCCATCCAGGTCCCCCATCCGGCATCCTTGAGGTAATCAAGTCCCCAATCCTCTTTGAAGATCGTAAACATGGGCTTGAGATGTTTTTCGATGACTTCAGGATTGGAGTAATCGAGCCTGACCACGGTCTTGTCGGCAGTGCAGCAGGCACCCGATAGATTACCATCCACATCGCGGAGGTAGAAATTTTCAGGATACTTGTCGGTGTTTTCTGCCTTCGCATAATTCGAACCATAGATATTCACCCACAGGCCGGGTTTCAATCCTTTGCTTTTAATGTATTGAAAGATCCACTTCCCACCTTGCGGAAAAGTCTCTTTGGTCCATTCAAGATAATTCGCCTCTTTGCCTTTTGTGAAGCAGGCGTCGAGCTGGACATATTCCAGGCCGTAAGGTTTGACGTATTCGGCAAGGGCATCGGTTTCTTTGATCATATCGGCTTCAGTGGTGCCCATGTAATAACAGTACCAGCTGCACCAGCCAACAGGAGCACTCTGAAAGCGTTCGAGTTTCGGCCTGTAATATTTAAGCCCCAAAACATCAACATAGTAATCCTGGATGAGGGAAATCTGACACCCGCCATTGACAGGGAAAGTGATATCCATCGATTTCTTTTCCAAGACATTGCGTTTGAAATCGCTTTGTTCCGGAAATTGGATCATGGTGTCCGTTCCACGGTCAAAAAGGCAATAAATGTTATTGGAGGAAACAAATCCCAGGGAAGTGTACAGTATTTCGTTATCCTGACTTTCTATTCTTGCCGGAATCCTGTCTTCCGAAGCTGGGGCAATACCCTGCACAACTGCATTATCAGCAGAGCAGCTTATTGTGATCGCCTTTTCAGCAATGGAGAGAGTCCATGTAGTCTCTTTGGGTTTTTGTGTGGAAATGATCAATTTTTGCTTTTCTGATCTCACCTTCCATTCCGAAAGCCCGGAGATTCCATCTTTTTCTTTCAGAGCCAATCGAACATCTTTCAGAAGAATTCCCAGGTCGGCATGGTTAATGGTGAGGACTTCATTTTTTTTATCGGGAAAAAAAGTCCACCCATCAAGGCTTAACTGAGCAGGTTTACACATGGAAAACAAACCAAAAACAAGAATGACTAGGAATAAGCCGAAACCGGCATGTTTGAGTTTGATAGTGGTATTCATTTTAATCCTCCTTGTTATGTTTTAATCCCTATTATCTTTCCTTCGGATTCTTCTTAGAACAAGGATCGTCCCTAGAATGAGCCCGCCGAAAAAAATCAAAGCGTTTAATGGCTTAAAAATCAACCACGGTTCTTTGAAATAGCCCCATTTGGCCATTATCTCAATATCATTCCATAGAACCATAGTTGTCGGGATGGCATATCGAATGGTCGCCCCCATGGAGGGTTGTGTTATCAACCTCAAAAACAAATATCCTGTGCATGCAAATGAGAGGAAAAAAACAGCATAGGTAAGCCAACTGTAAACCCCGAATATGCTCTCATCATAGGCAAGAAGCAGTAACACATAGAAAAACCACATGACAGTGGCATAAAGAAAGGCAACGCGCGGTGCGTAATTGTCTATTCTTCCCGAAGCTATCGGGCCTCTCATCAGATGGAAATTTCGCCGGAAAAAGAAAAAGAAATTGCAGCGAACACTTTCCTGAAATAGGATATAGAAAATAACGACTAACAGGAATCCCCATGAATATTTCAAAAGAACATATTCCCCGAATCGACCGATCAGAATGCCGTTATAGACCTTGAAGGCCTTGGCGATTCCCAGCGTTCTTGAAGATACCATCAATCCGTATTCAACGGCACCTGTCCAGAGAAATAAACCGGCAAAAATGCCCATAATGGTTTGGATAACATCGCTTTTTGTGTATTTGGATAAAATGAGGAGGATCAGCGCCAGCATGATCATGGCTCCCATCATGGCCAGCAGAAAACCGGAGGCCGGGAACATGTAAAAGGTCACCTTGCCGGATTCCTCATATTCTTCGAGGGCTCTTTGGTAGGTTGTGGCTTCTTCTGTCAGCCCGCTGCTCTTGGCACTGGAGAGAAGATGCTCAAGTTCAGCTCTGATGGATTGATCTCCGTACCATCGGCCTTTGACCACCGGATGGGAATACTGCTGACTTGAGATGTTTTCATCGACATGGTTGATAATGACCATCAGCAAATGCCCGGCTGCAATGGTGAAAAATATGAAGATAAAGGCAATAAGCGGTTGGACTATTTTAAATTTTTTATTTCCTGTTTTCATAGATAATTACCCCAATTTTATATAGTATAAATCTAAGGTTTATTCAACCTGAATTATTAACCTGAACTATTCATAAAAAATGTCGATAATCAAATTGATTTTGTATATAATTTTAGCAATAAGAACCAAGGAGGTATTCATGAGATACATAACCATAGTTGTCATAACATGTGTCATAGTCGGGGGAAGCATTCTGTCCTGCACAGCAACTGCAAGGGAATTAGAACAGGTCACCGAAAAACAGTCCATTCTAAAGTGGATTGGTACGGTTTGTAAAGACGAAGGACACACGACACTTGTACTGAACAAGGAAGTTGAACAAGCTTTGCTTGGACTCGACGGCTTTTCGCACGTGTGGGTCTTGTGGTGGTTCGACCGTAACGACACACCAAAGAAGCGTTCTGTTCTGCAAGTATATCCCCGAGGAAACAAAGAGAATCCACTAACCGGTGTGTTTGCCTGCCGTTCGCCTGCACGGCCCAATCTTATTGCACTAACCCTTTGCCGGGTTCTCTCAGTCAAAGACAATGTGGTTGAGATTGATAAGATAGACGCGTTTGCAAATACTCCGATATTGGATCTTAAACCCTACATCCCAGGCTACGATTCTGCTAACGCATCGGTCCCAGATTGGCTGATGAAT
>JAGLWV010000280.1 GCA_023133225.1 Candidatus Aminicenantota bacterium
CCAAAACAAAATCGGTAGATTTTGTCAATAATGGAGTATGTATAATCCAAGTCTTTTTGATCAGCCATAGCATACATCCTTTCCATGGAAAAATAATATGCTAAATGTACCAGGATTATCAGATTGACATTTAGGGCATTTAATAGCCATTATTTCCCCTCTTGCCTAACCGGGCAAAAGGATATCAATTAATGATTAAAGAGTCAAATTTAGCATCCCTCATAAAATGCCCCTTTTACATACTTTTATTGGAAATATTCTATAAAAAAATGGTTGTTATTTAACCTGATCTATTATTACTTGGTTAGGTAGTGAGCTCCATTTAGGGAATGTTTTTCAAAATTTTTTAGGGAATTGGGTGGAAATGGCACGCCTGGAGGGATTCGAACCCCCGACCTTCTGATCCGTAGTCAGACGCTCTATCCGCTGAGCTACAGGCGCACGGTTGCTTTATTCTACCATGCGTCACACATACGTCACAACTTAAAAGTTCTACAGCTTTTCTCTTCCTGTCATCGGATGTGTGAGTGTACCGTTGAGTGATAGTGATTGAGTGGTGTCCGAGTAAGTCTCTTACTGTTTCGATGTCAGCGCCTTTCTCCACTAAACGGGTTGCAAAGGTGTGTCTCAGGTCGTGGAATCTCAGTCCTTTAATCTCTGCTCTTCTGCACGCTGCTTTGAATCCCTTTTTCATATCAACATAGGGTCTTCCTGTTTCTGAATTGATTATCGAGGGATGAGGCTCGGCTTTATTGGTTAAACAAGAAATTCAGGAACTGTCTTATTCAGATTCGGGAAGCCAGGGCTTTAGGGTCTTTGGATTCCAGTCGGCTCATAATTGTTACTCTTGGCAAATATGAATAACGGTCAGTTTCATAATTCTTACTTAAAAATCAGAAGTTTATCTTAATTCCTGCTCTAAATGTAAATCCAGAAAAGTCAACCTTGGCTTCTCTTAAATTCCTTATTCCTATTGGCGTCAGTCCATCAATTACATCCACTTTTGGATACCAATTACCAAGGATTTGACTTTCATAATAATTAAGAGTTCCTTCTATGAAATCTAACTTTTTTCCTTCAAAGCCTCCGATTTTAACGTATCTTCCCAGCCCTTCAAGAATAAGAGCAAAATGGGATACTAACCTAAACTCAAATCCTACTCCTCCATGAAAACCAATACCACTGCCCTTTGCTTCCTGGTCTGTAGTGGACGCAATCCAGTCAATTGATTCAGACCATTTGGCAAAATAATAGCCTACTCCTCCATTCAGGAAAAACCGACCCCAAGAAGATATGGGGAGATAATAGTAGACTCCTAACCTAACTGGAATAGCGCTCATTTCCATTCCGTAAGCATAAGTTTGGTCTAAGAGAATTACCTTATTTTCGTTTTTAGCCTTATTCCCATAGATATAACCTGAGCCAAGGCTTATTCCAAACCGAGGAGTTAAATAAAATATTACGTCAACTTCCAGGTCTAATCCAGAATGAATTTGTTCGATTTCACCTTCTCCAGTCACACCCCAAAAAATTGCCAAATCCTTTGTTAAATCTGCAAATCCTTTCAGTGATGCGTTTGGGTCTCCCACTTCAAGATAATTTATTCCGCCTGAGAGTTTTATTCCAATTCTTTCAGCTTGACTCAATCCTGGTAAAATCAAAATGAGCGATAAACAAATAATTAAGATGAAACTCCTTTTTTTCATTTTTATTCCCCTTTAAATATTCTAACTCGCTCAGCGCCCTTTTTCAATCCAGGGAGGCCGGGGAGTTGGATTTCACTTCGTTCTTTGCTACTTTTGTGTGTTTATTACTTTGCTCAATTATGTTGAAAATAAATCTTGCTAACTATCTTCCATCCATCCTTGAATTTATAGAGAGACAGATAATCTGAGTATATCCTTTTCGAAATATCAATTTTGACTTTTACAACCGCAGCATTCCCTGTGATATCAATAATTAAATAATCTAAAAGAACAACATCCCCTGTAGGATATTCACGCTTCTTTATACTCTTTATCCACTCTTCCAATGTATATTTTACTAAGTTGTTCTCCCTTAAAATCAGCATATTGAATTCAGAATGAAATCCCTTTTTAATCGCTTCAATATCTCCGCTCCTGAAGATTGGCTCAATATATCCTTCCGCAACAACATCTCGAATGGCTGCCTTTTCTGCTTCAACATCTTCAACCCTTGCAGAAATCAAAGAAATAGCAACAATAATGATTAAAATACTCATAATTATTGTTTTTCTCATATTCTTCCCTCCCTTTGAATATATGGCAAGAGATTATCACCGGGGGAGAGATGAGTCAACCAAAATAATTGAATAAAAACCTCTCCCCACGTCACAAATACGTCCCCGATTTTGCTGAAACTTGCCTAATTATGGATTCGTTTACTTGGGTGAGAGAGGGATTTGTATCCTAGCTCCTCGGTTCCGTAGTCAGACGCTCTATCCGCTGAGCTACAGGCGCACTGGAGGAATGTGTTCTTTATTATGCCATGGAAATAGAGGACAGGCAACTTATAAGATAGAAAAAGGGGACAGGCAACTTTTCCTGGCGGAAAAGTAGCCTGTCCCCTTTTTCATGTCCCCTTTTTCAGTCGCCTTTTCCTTCGCAATGACATACATAAAACGGCCTACAATGACACTCTTCTAAAATATTGCTTTGTAGACTTCGCCTATGGTTAGTCTCAAGCCCTGGCTGTAAGCATCGTCCCATCTTTTTGTCTTATCGACCCAGCCCTGTTTTGATGTATCGGGCGGGATATCGTCCCAGACAGGCTTGCCTGGGTAATTGATGGCAATGTCTCCATCCACATATCTCTCTTCTGCCTCATTCCATTCTGCCTGTTTAAACTGCATCGCATTTCTGTACCCCAGTCTCATCAGAGTCAGCAGTCTATTTCTGCCGCCACCTGCAGCCAGACATTTTGCTTGGGGAAGATAATGGATCCGGACAGGACCTTCTTTCACAAACTCTGAGAGATATTTTCTTTCGTAGAGACGGAACTTTGTGATCCAGGGAATTTTCCCAGCTGGTTTCACAAAATCCCATTTTAGGGAACTGAGATCTGTGATCTCATCGCTTCCATGTTGGTCAAGATGCTGGCCCATGGGAAAAAGGGTGACCTCCTTGCCGTCTGTTGTGAACTTAAAAACCTCGCTTCCGGGGAGGCCGCTTTTTAAGGCGAGGGCTTTGAAGAGGTTGTATTCGGGATATTTTGTGTTGCAGTACGCTCCATGAATTATTCTGAAGAGGTATCCAATTTTTAGTTTTTCGAAAATGATGTTGAGTGGCTTCCAGTTCATGGAGTTTGCCTCCGGTTTGATGATTGGAGAGTGCAGCTTACATAAATTTTTCTGCCAGTAGATTATAGAGCCTGTTTCTCATTCCTTCAAGGTTCAACATTCTTGCTCTGCCGCCTTGATCGGTCTCTACCCGGTAGACCTGTCCTTTGAGGTGTTTTAGATATTTATCATCTATCACTTCTTCATCACTCACAATGATCGGGAGTATCTCTACGTTTGCTTTTGATGCTATATCCGGCAGGAAGGATTTTGTCTGCTCGTCATAGAGTGCCAGCCGGTTTTCGATGATCTTGATATTGTCGTCGGCGCGTGTGATAACCTTGCCGCCGCATCTATCACAGACACTTTCCTTTTTGGGTGGGTCGAAATCACTGTAGCCTGTGGCGCAATCGACACATATGCGCCGGTTGCCTTCGACAATGCCATAGAGAAGGAACTTTCGCGGTACATCGAGATAGAGAACAAAATCGATGTGGGCCTGTGAAAACAGGACATCTGATTGGGCTTTGGTCCGGGGAAATCCATCCAGAACAAAACCATTTGTGCGGCATTCTGTGCCGTTCATATGCTCCATGATGATGGGAACAATGATATCATCAGGGACAAGCTCTCCCCGTTCCATGAGGTGCGATGCTTTTCTGGACAATTCTGAGTCAGGCTCATCACAGACCTTTGCTCTTAAGACAATCCCTGAAGAGACATGAACCAATCCCAATGCTTCCAAATCCCTTGACCTGTTTCCCTTTCCACAGCCCGGGGGTCCAAAAAGGAGGATCTTCTTGCCCTGGATTGCGGCTTTTAGGTTTTCTAGATCTTCCATGGGTAATTTTTTAGAGGGGATGGTAGAATTATTCTGTTGAGATAAAGCACTGCAGCAGGCATCCTTCTCAGCCTGTCACTCCCATTCTCTCTATAATATCCACAAGGGTATCATAGGTGCTGATAGTAATGTCGGCAGAGTTATTATATCTGTACTTTTTATTGATCCCGGCGAACAATATAGCCCGCATCTTAGCCTTTTTGGCACCGACGATGTCCGAGTATTCCGAATCTCCTATGTGGACCGCCTCTTCTGTCTTGTGACCCAGCTTTTTTAATGTGTATTCAAATATCTGTTTATGGGGTTTGGCAACACGTGCCTCGTCAGAGAAAGTAAGATGGGAAAAATATTTAACAAGATCGCTGTCTTCGAGCAACTGTCTTACTGTACCGGCAGAATGCCATCCGGTATTGCAGATAACACCCAGTGTATAGGTTTTTGATAAAACCTCGAGCACCTCTTCTATTCCAGGTACAACCGGAGGAGGATATTCCAGGGCGATCCGGTCGCCGTAGTCTGCTAATTTGGCGATTTCAGAGGCTGGGAGCTTGACTCCGGAAAGCTTCACGATAGTCTTAGCCCTGGCTCTGCTGTTCTGGGTCTTCCAGTGTTCAATAATATGGTTCTCGAAGAGTTTAGCCTCTTTTGAGAAAAGCTCATCCATTTCATCTGAAGTGGTGGGAAATCCATTCTCATTAAAGAGAAGAGTAAAATACTCCTTTTTCTTTACACTCCTGCTTTCATCATCGGCGATCAGGGTATCCCAGCAGTCAAAGGTTATGGCTTTTATCATTTTTGTGTTCTCCTTTTGCTTTCATTTGGAGATTTCGAGGATAGCAGCCCCATTGATCATGCCGGCTTTGAGGAACTGGAGGACTTTATTTGCTTCTTCGAGGGGGAAGGACTGCGTGGTTGTGCGGATCGGGATCTCGGCGGCAATTTTGAGAAGTTCTTCTCCATCCAGGCGGGTTGCGTTTGCTACGCTGCGGAGTGTCCGCTCCTGGTAGAGATATTTAACGTAATCCATCTCCGGGATTGGGGTCATGTATATTCCTGCAAGAGCCACTGTTCCCCCTTTGTCGAGGACTCTGAGGGCATCGGGGACCAGTTCCCCTGCTGGAGCAAAAATGATGGAGCTGTCCATCTTTGTAGGAGGCTCATCCTTTGATGTTCCTGTCCATACAGCACCAAGCTTTTCGGCAAGCTCGCGGTGCTCCTCGCTCCGTGTAAAGACATAGACTTTGCACCCCCAGTGGACAGCCACCTGGATAGCCACATGGGCTGAGGCACCGAATCCGTAGAGACCAAGGCGCTGTCCGGATTTTATCTCACTCAGACGAAGGGCTCTGTATCCGATGATGCCGCCGCAGAGAAGAGGGGCGGCTTCTGCGTCAGAGAATATATCAGGGATGGTGTAGGCAAATTGTTCGGGGACGACCATATATTCTGCGTATCCGCCGTTTACATGGTAGCCTGTGAAGCGGGCGGAGGCACAGAGATTTTCATTGCCTCGTTTGCAATATCCGCACTGGCCGCAGGCAGAATTAAGCCAGGCTACCCCGGCTCTATCTCCTTTTTTAAAGCGGGAAGTATTCTCTCCACCTTTCTCTACGGTTCCGACAACCTGATGGCCGGGGATGATGGGTAATTTGACCCCGGGAAGTTCGCCTTCTACGGTATGGAGGTCCGTATGGCAGACACCGCAGACTTTGTTGCGTATAAGGATGTCCTCAGGGCCTGGTTCAGGGATGGGAAGGTCGACGAGTTCGATTGGATTCTGGTCGATAGGCGCGAATTCTTTGAGGAGCATGGCTTTCATTTTTCGTTCTCCTTTATTTTTCCCTGACAGTTGTTGCAGTAGCCGAAGACCTGGATTGAAAACATATCGGCCTTGAAGTCATTTTCCTTGCCTATTTTTTTTATGACTCCTTGAATTTTCTCATGGGAAAATTCTTTTAATTCACCGCAAAAGAGACAGATAAAATGGCCGTTGGCTGTATGGGCAACCTTTTTCTTCAATGGAAAAAGTTGCCTGGCTACTTTTTTCACTTCGTTCCTCCCCATGATAATTCAAATTGCGAGATTGCCACGTCGCTACGCTCATCGCAATGACAATACAATATTAAAAAAAAAGGGGACAGGCAACTTTTTTATCCAAAAAAGTAGCCTGTCCCCTTTTTTTGCCTGTCCCCTTTTTTTTGACTCCTTTTTTTGCCTGTCCCCTTTTTTTGCTTATCCCCTTTTTTTATCATCTATTTTTTCTCCGG
>JAGLWV010000281.1 GCA_023133225.1 Candidatus Aminicenantota bacterium
ATATCAAATCCGACAATATCATGGTCACTCGAGATGGACATGCGAAGCTGCTCGATTTCGGGTTGGCGAAGCTGCTGGACCCTGTAGCCGCCGATGAAGATAGCGATGTTCAGGACATCCAAGCAGCAGAGACGCTTTCCCATACCAAGCCTGGAACCGTGATGGGAACAGCCGGCTACATGAGCCCTGAGCAGGCGCGTGGCTTGCCCGTCAGCCAGGCCAGTGATGTGTTCTCGATGGGAATCGTTCTTTATGAGATGGTGACAGGAGAATTACCCTTTAAAGGCGATACTCCGCTGGACACCATGCATTCCATCGCATTTGATGAGGCACGTCCTATCACAGTCATCCGCAGGAATCTTCCACCTGAGCTACACCGGATCGTATCCCGCTGCCTTCGCAAAAAAGCTGAAAACCGATATAGAAATGCACGTGCTCTCGCATCGGATTTGAAGAAGCTGAAACATGATATCGATTCTGGAATGCAACGCTCGCTCCCTCCTGAGCAGAGGATACGGGGATTCCTCGAAGGATTAAAAACCTCAATGCCCTTTGGCCCCACAGGCATAGCGATTGCTGTTCTAGGTCTGGCCCTGGCAGTGTTACTGGTATTTACACAAATTGAAGCGGGCTCTCTAGTCGGCTTTGGGGTGATCGGCATTATCGTCTACCGCTACATCCGGAACAGGAAAAACCGGGTGATCAAACGTTTCACCTCCAGGATCTCAAAATTTCCTGAAGTGCAGGCGATAATCAGGCGGGATGATAATATTACAATTGTTGTTGATGAGGCAAAGGCGAAAACCTATATCCGGATCAACAGCATGGTCGATATGGTGAATAAAAAGATGTATTTCGGCAAGAATATCGAAGCTTCAGTGCGTGACGATTTTCCCCAAGATGAATTCCAGCACCTTCTCCGAAAACCCAGCGTCACTTATGTCCGGGATGATATCGTTCTCAAATCCAGGACAGAATTGAAATCAGATGAGAATAAATAATCTGCCACATCTAAGCTATCCTTTATCCTACTAAAAACCTTTTGACAAAAGCTAATCCTATGCTAAGAATAAAAGGCACAACACATAACAATATTGAGATGTCTTATGCAGGATAAAAGAAGCGGAAAAATTGTCGTGGTTTCTCACTGCATATTAAACGTCCATTCTCTGGAGGATAACCTGGCGACATACCCCGGACTTGAAGAGGAAGTCGTGGAGCTTCTCATAAAAAAAGGCGCAGGGATCTTCCAGATTCCCTGTCCTGAAATCGAGCTTTCTGGAATTTTCAGAAAGGCCATGCCCAAAGAATCCTACGAACATCCAAAAATAAGAAATGTTTACCGAAAACTGGCTGATACTATTGCCCACACTTTGAGCCTGTACACAAAAAAGGAATATAAAATTTCAGCCGTAATCGGAGCCGAAGGAAGCCCCACCTGCGGAATTGATCTTATCGGGAGATGGAAGGAAAATATCAGGGGTAAAAAAGAGTTCCCGAGGGACATTGAATTTGTACCGGGTAGGGGTGTTTTTATGGAGGAGTTTAAAACATCACTCGACAGAATTAATGTTTATCCACAATGGATCGGTATCCCTGGGAAATCGATTAGGTCCTTAAAACCCGGGGCTTTTGAAGATACTCTGAACAAGCTCAATAAGCTCCTTTAGCCAGCACCGCCGAAAAGAAAATTCTTATCCCCCTACCGATCTTGCCTCTCTCATGTAAATCTTTTATTGACCTGATATATTTATTCTATATATTATTGGTCATGCTATAATCCCTAGGATAAGAAATAAACATTAGGAGGAGTAAGATGAAAGACAGCAAAAGAATTTTTGTATTTATTATTTGTGTCATTTTATTTATTGGGTTTGCCCCAGATATTTATGCCCAGTCAACCAACAAAAAGGTATTGACGATCGATGATTATGAGAGGTGGCGGACAATTAGCGCAGTTTCCATATCGGATAATGGCGAGTGGATCACTTTTTCGTATGTTTTTGCTGATAAGGATGACACTCTCTATGTAAAGAGCACTTCAACCGATAAAGTATACGAAATTCCAAGAGGAAGCCTGCCTCCAAGAAGAAGCACGGCTGCATTCTCTGATAACTCAAAATGGGTCGCCTATTTCATAAACCTTCCTGACAAAGAACAGAAAAAACTAAAGAAAGATAAAAAACCGGTCACACGTAAGGCAGAGCTGCTTAATCTTAAGACGGGTGATAAGCTGACATGGGAAAAAGTGGCTTCATTCAGTTTTTCCAAAGGCTCAGGATTCCTGGCAGTCAAGAAAATCAAAGCCGATCCGAAATCAAAACTCAAAGGCAGTGATCTCATTCTTAGAAATCTTGCAGAGGGGCATCATGAACTCATTGGCCATGTCAACGAGTTCAGTTTCAATAAACCGGGTACTCTGTTTGCATACACTATCGATGCCAGTGATAAGAACGGTAACGGATTATATTTAATCAATCTTAAATCGAGTGTCCGAAAGCCACTTGACAACGGCGATGTGGATTACTCGAGAATGACCTGGAACGAAAAGGGTACTGCCATTGCCGTGCTTAAAGGTAAAGAAAAGAAAGGCTTCCTCCATAAAGAAAATAGTCTTGTTGCTGTCACAGGAGTTGGGGGCAAAACCGCAAATAAAACAGAATATGATCCTTCCAAAGCATTTGATTTCCCGAAAGATCATGTCATAAGCGAAAAAGGTGCTGTAGTCTGGACTGACGACTTGAATAAAATATTTTTTGGTATTAAGGAACAGAAGCCAAAACCTGAGGACAAAAAACCTGGAGACAAAAAAGATAAAGAGGAAAAAGATGATACTGAAGAACTTGCTGACGTTGATATCTGGCACTGGAATGATGAAAGGCTCCAGTCTGTACAGATGGCCAGCGCCGAGAGAGATAAGAATTTTACATACATGGGAGTTTTGCTCATAAACAGCAAGAAATTCCACACGCTTACCGATAAAAAAATGCGTTCTATCTCCCTGTCAAGAGACGGGAAATGGGGCATCGGAAGGGACAACAGTAAATACTGGTCTGACTGGAAAGATGCCATTGCCGATCTGTACCGCGTGAATACTGGAACAGGTGAACGCACCCTTTTTCTGGAAGCTCAATACAGGAGATACGGAATTTCTCCGGACAGTAAGAGTTTTTTGTACTGGAAAGACAATCATATTTGGAGATATACAATCGGGTCAAATACCCATATTAACTTAACAGAAAAGGCTCCTGTCAGTTTCATCAATTTAGAATCTGACTATGCCGGCGATAAACCTGCATACGGTATGGCAGGGTGGACGAAGGACAAAAAGAGCGTGATCCTCTACCACAAATATGATCTCTGGCTTCAGCCGCTCGACGGCAGCACACCAAAAAATATGACCGGGGGATATGGGGATAAGAACGAAATCAGGCTGAGATATGTAAAACTTGATAATGAAGAAAAATTCATCGATCTTTCAAAAACAATGCTTCTCTCCGCATATGGTCAATGGACCAAGAAGTCCGGGTATTGTGAATTGTCAAAAGGCAAACTGAAACAGTTGATTCTGGAAGACAAGAGGTTCGGGCGTGTGTTAAAGGCGCAAAAAGCGAACACTGTGATGTATACGATCGAAAGTTTTACAGATTATCCAAATTATTATATCAGTGACATGACCTTTAAGGCTCCCCAGGCTGTTACAGACGCAAATCCATGGCAAAAAGAATACAAATGGGGACACCGCATACTGTTCGATTATACAAATAAAAACGGTGTAAGGCTTCAGGGTACATTGGCCATTCCCGATGACTATAAAGAGGGACAAAAGCTGCCCATGCTTGTCAATTTCTATGAGAAAAACTCTCGAAATTTGCACCGCCATGTCGCTCCGAGATATGCTTCGTCATTCGGAGGAGTTTTGATAGAGTCAATCAGTAAAGGCTATCTCTACATGCAGCCGGACATCCATTTTAATATTGGTTCCTCCCATTCAGACATGCTCGAATGCGTGGAAACCGCTGTTAAGAAAGTTATCGAGATGGGCTATGCCGATCCCAAGCGGATAGGGCTGCACGGTCACAGCTATAGCGGAGAGGGTGCCTCTTATATTGCCACGCAGTCCAAGATGTTCGCGGCTGTCGCTTCAGGCGCTGGTGTTTCGAATCTTGTGGCGGATTTCAATCATTTCTGGGGATGGAATTACCAGATCAAAGGCCGGAACGGTGCGAATGGTCACAGATACTACTACTACGGACAGGGAAGATGGGGGACCAATCCGCATGATGATTTTGAAACCTATTGGAATGAGTCTGCGGTTGCCCATGTGAAGTCTATGGATGTTCCTCTGCTGCTTCTGCACGGCACGGATGATCCAACAGTGGCCTTTATGGAAAATCTGGAGTTTTACAACGCTCTCAGATTTTTTGACAAAAATGTGATACTGCTTGCCTATCCGGGAGAAAAACATGGATTGAGAAAACTCCCCAACAGGAAAGACCTCACCATCAGAATGCAGCAGTTCTTTGATCACTACCTGATGGACAAACCCGCTCCCAAATGGATGACACACGGCGTTCCTTTTATTGAAAAGAAAAAAAAG
>JAGLWV010000282.1 GCA_023133225.1 Candidatus Aminicenantota bacterium
AAAACATGGTATTCAATTTTTTGTTGTCCCTCACTTGAAAAATACTTTTCTTGATGGGGCTGCGATGATTTTAGAGAAAAAAAGACATGTCATAGTACTAACTTTGAGATATGATCGAATAGACAATTTTTGGTTCTGTCTTCTTCATGAATTAGCACATCTCACAAAGCACCTTACTGAGGATGAACCCGACATCATAATTGATGAGATCGAACCTCGGCGATCAAGCATTGAGGGCACAGATATGAAAGAGAAAGAGGCAGACAGAATTGCTCAAAACGCACTAATCCCTGAAGAATATTGGAAAAAAGTTAACCTGGAGGCAAAAGACTTAGTAAAAGAAGTGGCTTTTTTATCAGAACAGCTGAAGATTCATCCGGCAATCGCTGCAGGAAGAATCCGATTTGAGATAAACAATTATAGAATATTGTCTCAGTTCATTAGTAGGGGAGAGGTTCGTGAGCTTTTTGAATCAATATCAAATTGAAGAATTTAAAATTTATGGCCCAAAAGATAATCGGCTGCAGCAATTAACAAAGCCTATTAGGATGTAAAAATGATTAAAAAGCTTTGGTGTCTTATGGCCTTTATCTTTATCGCCTTACCTTTATTTTCACAACAAGTGGTGGAGCTGGAAGAGGTGCTAAGGTTTAGTGATGTTCCAGAAAAGGGAATCTTCTTTAGAAGTCCTCAGGCAATCAAACTTGATGATAAGGGCAACATCTACATCCGAGATAGGCCACACATTCTCAAATTTGGGCCTGACGGAAAATTCCTTGTCAAGATGATTAAAGAAGGGCAGGGGCCAGGAGAACTGCCAGATGGCAATTTTGGTAGCCTTATTGACTTTATCGTTGTTAAAAATAAAGTAATCGCTTTCTCTTCCTATAAAGCATTGTGGTTCAATGAGAAAGGGGAATTTCAGGAAGAAAAGAGATTGCCAACAAAGGGCAGGGCCAATTTCATAGTAACACCCGACCTAAATCATTATGCTTTTGAGAGAATACGTCCTCGACGAGATGAGGTGCAAAAGGTCGGTCCCTATAAATATCCTATGTACTTATGGCGAATCGGCCCTGACTTTAAAGAAAAAGAATTGATTTACAAATGGGAAATATCGGGAAATGTTTCCCGGCCTGGCTCCTATAGCTTTAGAGCCCCACGCTACTTCTTAATAGACTCGGAAATCCTCATTGTTAATAGTACTGGTGAATATAGATTTTTCATCTTTGACTTAAAGAAAAGTAAAATAGGAAAGACTTTCACTCGAAAGTATAAAAGAATACAAGGAAAGACTTCCCAGGGAACGTTCTATCATTCTGACATTTATAGTTTTCATTATGTTTGGCCTGAACTTTGGATTGTTACTTCTACTAAAGATGAAAATAAGAATCTCCTGACTCATTCCTGGGATTTAAAGACAGGAGATATGGAAGAATTGTATTTGAAGTTTCCAAAAGGTGAGACCTATAGATTCAGAGGAGTTGGGAGCCGTATTGCTATAGTTAGAGGATTCATGTTCTCAATAGAACAAAATTCCGAAGGATTCTATAATATCGTGAAATATCGAATTAATAGGTCAAAAGTTAGTCGGGCTGTAGCAACTTATATAAATTAATATATTTATTATTAATTTTTGTAAGTCCTCAATAATTGAGGGTAGACTATATTTGTGACGAATCACTGGATTCCTGCTACCCGCCTGCGTGGGCACAAGCTTACATCTGCGAAAGCTGATGCAGGGATGACAGACACTTACATTCAATCGTCATTCCCGCGGAGGCGGGAATCCAGAAATAAAGAAAAGTTTTACGCTGGATTGATTTGTATTTGCGTATATGTAGATAGTACTAGATTCCCGCTTTCGCGGGAATGACGTTCTAAAAAAAGATCTATGCATGATTACAAATTATGGAGTTATGGGGACACAATACTTAACTCTGAATTATGTATGATGTCCCTAGATCTCTATAAACTAGTGTCACTTAGTTAACTTTGCGCTGATGAGACGGTTGAGGCTGATACCTTCCTCAGCAGCCTGGATAGCCAGATGCCTGTGAACATTCGGAGGAATCCTCACCACAAATTTTCCGCTGAATTTCTTGCTGGAAAGAGGTAGGGGAGTGGATTCTCCCTTTGGATTTCGTTAAAACTGTTTATCATTCATATCTCAGCGAATCCACAGGGTTTGCCCTGGCGGCTTTTATAGAGAGGAAAGAGATAGTGAAGATCGAGATGGTCAGGGCCATGATGGCAGATAGCAAGAAAACCTCCCACCCGATTCGAGTACGGAAGGCAAAACTCTGAAGCCACTTTTGCATTCCATAATAAGCAATTGGCCAGGCCACAATATTTGCAGCAGTCACCCATTTGAAAAAATCCCTCGACAACAGGAAGTAGATATTGAATGCCGAAGCGCCGAGAACCTTTCTTATCCCGATCTCTTTTGTCTTCTGTTCCGCCGTATAGGCTGCCAGGCCGAAAAGTCCCAGACAGGCCACCACAACCGCTGTTAGGCTAAAGATTTGAAAGATTTCGCCCAGCCGCCTGTCCGCCCTGTGCAGAGCTTCGAAGCTTGCGTCCAGAAAGAAATAATCCATTGGATAATCGGGAATCAGCCGCTTCCACACTGACTGAATGGCCATTAGCGCTTCACCGTAACGGTTGGCATCCAGACGAACAGACAGGTAATCATGCTGCTCTATGGGCGTCACCAGTGAAATCATAGGGTAGGCAGCTCTATGAAAAGAATAGAGATTCATATCGTTGATGACACCGGTGATGGTGCCGCTGTATTCCCCATTTCTACTCCTCCATTGGACCTGTTTGCCCAGAGCCTCCTCTGGGCTAGGGTATCCTGCCTCGGCGACAGTTTGCATACTGACCAGTAATTCCGCATTGGATGGATGGGATATTGACTGAGTAAAGCCTGTGCCGCAGAGGATCTGAATGCCGTAAGTGTCGATGAATTCCTTATCGATAGAATAAAGAACCGGGGTCAGGTTCTGATCTAAACCCTCGAATGAGACGCTTTCATGCATGCTGCCTCGCGTGGGGACATAGGATGAAGTGGTGGTATTTCGGATGCCCGGGCACATCAGCAGTTCGCTCCGGAGCGCCGTATAACCCGCCCTTGCTTCCCTGTTTAACGGGATGACAAGGATCTCATCACGGTTGTAGCCGGTATTGTGCGTCTGTATAAAGCGCATCTGTTTGTGTGCGGTCAAGGCACCAAAAATCATGATAGTGGCCAGTATAAATTGAAAAATGACCATCCCCTCCCTGAGTTTTCTCTTCCAGCCGTCAGAGTACGAACCGCCCTTCAAAACCTGGAGCGGCATCAAACCGGAGAGCCCAAAGGCCACATAACCTCCTGAAACGATCCCCACAACCGCTACGATACCCATTAAAGATGCCAGCGGGATGACTCCAGTAAGAAAATGAAGTGTGACCTCCTTGTCTGCAATGACATTAAAGAGCGGAAGAAAAAGCCCTGCCAGTAAAAAGGCGAGAATACCACTCAGAAAACAAACCAGAAGGGATTCACCAAGGAACTGCTCCATGATTTGTTTTCTCCGGGCTCCAACAACCTTGCGCAAACCCACTTCCTTGGCCCGTTGGAAAGACCGGGCTGTGGACAGATTGATATAATTGATACAGGCGATGACCAGTACGATGAAAGCCACCAAGGAGAAGATGGTGACAGATGCTATATTCCCCGTTGGTTCAATCTCCGAACGAAGATGGGAATGGAGACGGATCTTGCGGATAGGCTGGAGGTGATTGGTATACCAGGAGTTTTCGCCAAAGTGCCTTCCTATAAAATCCGGTAACCGGGATTCCAGTCCAGCCGCCTGGGAGGCGTCCTGAAGCAGGACGTAAGTATAGTGCGGATAGAGGCCGCTGAACTGTGTCAGGTCTTCTTTCTGATTAACATAGGAGGCCAAAAAGTCGAAATGAAAATGTGAATTGCCCGGGACATTCCTGGCGATACCGGTGACCTGAAAGACCATCATCTTCCCCGAGTTGTAGGGATCTGCTTTCAGGGTTTGACCGATAGGATTTTCATTGCCGAAATACTTTCCTACCATGTCTTCTGTGATCACAATAGAGTTGGGTTCTGACAAAACTTTCTCCGCATCCCCCCGAATAAACGGAAAAGTGAACACTGTGAAGATACTGGGATCCGCAAAGAAAAACCGTTCTTCATAAAATTTCCGATCCCCATGACCGATATAGATTCTGGTACCCTGGCCCATCTTCCGAATCCGTACACAATCTAAAACCTCAGGGAAGTCCTCTTTCATAGCCGGTCCGGTACCGAATGTGCCGGTGGCATTGGTGGGAGCACCGTCTCCAGATGTACTCGTCACCACCCGGAAAATACGATCCGCATTCTCATGAAAAGTATCATAGCTCAACTCATCCTGAAGATGGAGGACGATGAGCAAGCAGCAGGCCATACCGATGGCCAGACCGGAAATGTTGATGAAAGAATAGGCTTTGTGTTTCTTGATGTTGCGGAGGGCGATTTTTAAATAATTCTTGATCATACTTAGACTCCAGTAAGTGTAATTTTTAAAATAGGAGGGAATCAGCTTGATAATCTGGAAGGCATACCAGAGTAGAGCTCTGGATTTTCCGCTTTTTCTGGAGATCCGCTCAAACATCTCCTTAAAGTCACCTGCCAGATTCTCTTGGTCCTCGCAAGGAATGACGTTTTTCAGGAAAAACTCCAGTATTTTTAGAGGATTGTCACGTCCTGTCATGGATTTAGCCCTGTGGAGAGGAATATTTCAGGCAGTTTTCCCAGAGGAGGTCTGAGATTCGCTTGTATTCTTCCAAAGATTCAAAACCCATTTTTGTGAGTGTGTAGATCTTTTTCCTCCGCCCTCATCTCACTGCGGTCGCCTCCCCGAACTCTGATTTGAGCAATCCATTCTTTTCGAGTCGTTTTAAGGGCAGATGGACGGAGGTGAGCGATACATTTTTTTTTGTAGTTTGAGAGAGATGATCTACGATGGCGATAAGATAAGCGTTTTTCTTCAGGTTGAGGATAGAGAGCATGATGAGCTCTTCTTTACGTGTTAGACTTTTCATCCTTATGCTCCAATTTCATTTCTTTTTAATTATTAGAAACATATCATTTGTTTAGACACAGAAAAACATAAAAGCTTTGCATAAATTCAAAAAAAAGATTTTTAACATCAAAACTGGGGTAGGGGAGAGACCAGATGTTTTATTATAATATATTCCCATATTGGGAACTTAATGCTTGACATTCATTTGGGAACTCTTTATATTATTAGTGTGCATGTTATATCGAAAAAAACCCTTGTTGATTATTTCAATAAGCACAAAGATATAAAAAGCCAGTTAGAGGCATGGTATCACGAGGCGAAAAATGCAGAGTGGAAGAATCCTCAAGAAATCAAAGAAAAATATGGATCAGCAAGCATTATTGGAGACAACAGAATCGTCTTTAATATTAAAGGAAATAAATACAGACTTGTGACAAAGATTAACTATCAAATGAAGCATGTTTATATAAGATTTATTGGTACTCATAAAGAATATGACAAGATCAATGTGGAGGAAATATAATGACTTATAAAGTAATTAAAACTGAGGGAGACTACCAAAGAGCATTAGCTCGCATTGATGAGCTAATGGATGCTGAACCAAACACTCCTGAAGGGGATGAATTAGAGCTTTTAGTAACCCTTGTGGAGCTTTATGAAGAAAAAAAATATCCAATAGATATGCCAGGCTCTATCGAGGCGATTAAGTTTAGAATGGAACAACTGAGTTTAAATCAACAGGCTCTTGTTCCTTTCATAGGCAGTAAAAGCAAGGTGTCTGAAGTTCTTAACAAAAAAAGGCCGCTTTCTCTTTCTATGATGCGAGCTCTTCATAAAGGATTAGGTATTCCAGCGGAGATATTGCTACAAGAACAAGGCCAAGATTTTCCTGAAGAAATCCCTGAAATAGATTGGACCCTCTTTCCAATACAGGAAATGATTAGTCTGAGCTGGATTCAATCCCGAAAAAACATAAGAGGAAATGAAGAGGAGATTATGCGGGGATATATTCAAGAAGCTGGAGGTATGAGCAGCTTTACAAAATTATCATTTCGATCAAGCAAAAAACCGATAAAAAAATTAAGGACTAATAAATATGCACTGATGGCATGGGGTCTTAGGGCTATGGAACTCTCTGAGAAACATCCTTTAGAAAAAAAATATAGGCCAGGATCCATAAATTTATCAGATTTATCAAAACTCAGTTACTTTGAGAATGGACCATTGCTCGCAAAAGAATATCTTGAAAAACATGGTATTCAATTTTTTGTT
>JAGLWV010000283.1 GCA_023133225.1 Candidatus Aminicenantota bacterium
TGTCGGTCGCCCGGACTGTCAATTTAAAGCCCTTGCAGGAATTCGATCTGCCCGTCAATAAGACGGCCTTAGTGGTCGGAGGAGGCCTGGCTGGGATGACCAGTGCTCTGGGCTTAGCCAACCAGGGATTTGAGGTTCACCTGGTGGAAAAGGATGCAGACCTGGGGGGAATGGCACGAAGAATTCATTATACCCTGGAAGGGCTGGATGTTCAAGCATATTTGCGTGATCTTATACACACCGTTTATCAGCACCCATTAATACGTGTATCTCATGATGCGACTATTACAGATGTTTCCGGTTATGTAGGCAATTTCATCACCATGGTGAAATCTGAAGGAAGAGTCAAAGAGATACGCCATGGCGCAGCCATCCTCGCTACGGGTGCTGACGAATATAAACCCACCGAATACCTTTATGGTGAAGATGACAGGGTATTGACCCAGCTGGAGTTGGAGGAGCAAATCACCAAAGGAGATAAAAGACTGATTAACTCCCGGAGTCTGGTGATGATCCAATGTGTCGGTTGCAGACAGGAAGACAGAAATTACTGCGCCCGGATATGTTGCAGCCAGGCTATAAAAAACGCCTTGAAACTAAAAGAGATAAACCCCGAAATAGATATCTACATTCTCTTTCGGGATATGAGAACCTATGGGTTCAGAGAGGATTATTACCGTGAGGCAGCGGATAAAGATGTAAAGTTCATTCGCTGGGAACCGGATGAAAAGCCTTTGGTGGAAACTGTCACAGAGGAGGGCAAGCCTATTTTACGAGTAACTGTCCCTGATCCTATTTTAGGTCAGAGGCTCGTTTTGGACGCCGATTTACTCGTCCTGTCCGCAGCCGTTGTTCCCTCGGCAGGAAGCCAGGAAATAGCCCGGTTGTTCAAGGTATCTTTGAGCCCGGATGGTTTCTTCCAGGAAGCCCATGTAAAATTAAGACCTGTTGACTTTGCTGCAGATGGCATTTTCCTGTGTGGGACAGCGCACTATCCCAAGCATATATCGGAAACGATTAGCCAGGCGTATGGAGCTGCCGGCCGGGCTGTAACCCTTCTCTCACAGGATACAGTCACAGCCTCCGGCTCTGTGTGCGAGGTAAATGAGAGTGATTGTGTATCGTGTGGAGCATGTATCACAGCTTGTACGTATGGTGCCATAGAGTTCCATGATACCCCGCAAGGCAAAAAGGCCCGGGTGAATCCTGTTCTCTGTAAAGGAGATGGTCTCTGCAATGCAAAGTGTCCAACAGGGGCTATTTTTCTAAAGCACTATACCGATGAAGAGGTCTTTTGCCAGATCGACGCGGCGATTCCGGCCCTTGCGAAGCATCCAGCCCTTGTAGAAGGTCAATAATGAACAAAACAGGGATTACTGCATTGGGAGTGAGCTAAGAATGGTTGTAGAGTATGAGTTTAAACCAAGGATTTTGGGATTTTTATGCAACTGGTGTTGTTACGCAGGGGCAGACCTTGCTGGAGTTTCCCGGTATCAATACTCCCCTAATATAAGGGTGATAAGGCTGATGTGTTCCGGCAGAGTCGACCCGGCATTCATACTCCGAGCTTTCTTGAACGGAACAGACGGAGTGTTCATCGGCGGTTGTTGGCTTGGCGAATGCCATTATATTACTGAAGGAAATTACGATGCATTAAGCATTATGCATCTCTGTAGAAAATTACTTGATCACATAGGGATGAACCCCGAAAGGTTAAGGCTTGAATGGGTATCTGCCTCTGAAGGAATCCGTTTTGCCGAAATTATGACTGACTTTACCAGGAAGCTGGAGGAGTTGGGCCCTCTTGGCACAGGCGAAGGAATAGACGAAAATGGATTAAAGCGAAAACTTGAGGCGGTTATGAAGCTCATCCCCTATATTAAGCTGGTGCAATCGGAGAGGCTAAGAGTGTCTGATAGAACAGAAGAAGCGTATAACAAATTTTTCACAAGTGAAGAATTTAACAGGTTATTTAAAGAGTTAATCGGTGATAAATTGGCTGTAAGAAAGCAGGATGTCAGCAAAGCGGCTGTGGATAACGATAAAATCGATCAGATTTTAAATAAACATCAGGGCAAAGCCGGTTCACTGATTCAAGTTTTACTGGAGATTCAGCACGAAAATCACTGGCTTCCTAAAGAAGTATTAGACAGGGTCAGTGAGAAACTCAAAGTACCGTTAAGCCGGGTCAGGCAGATAGTTACCTTTCATAAAACCTTCAGTCTGACTCCTAAGGGACGTAAAGATGAGTTGAAAAACTATGAGTAAGGGAAGATTATGCCTAGAATAAATTCTGCTTCTGAATTGGAAAAACTCAGGAAGGGTGTCTTATCAGAAAGAGATCCCGATAAGCCCTGTATCGCAATATGTGCAGGAATGGGCTGTTTTGGCCTTGATAACGGCAGGATTATTTGCGCCTTTGAAGAAGAAATCAACAAACAAGATTTAAAAACTAAAGTTGATATTAAAGCAACCGGCTGCCATGGCTATTGTGAAAAAGGGCCTATGGTAGTTATCTATCCTGATGAAATCTGCTATATACAGGTAACGCCGGAGGATGTCCCGGAAATTGTCTCTCAGACTGTACTTGGGAAGAAAGTGATTGACCGCCTGACTTATACTGATCCGGATACCGGCGAAAAAGCAGCCCATCAGTCCGAAATACCTTTTTACAAGAACCAGATGCGGCTCCTTATGATCAATAACACCAAGATTGACCCCAAGAGCATCGATGACTATCTGGCTAGTGGTGGTTATTCTGCTTTATCCAAATCGCTTTTTGAGATGAGTCCTGAGCAAGTTCTTGAAGAAATAATAAAAGCCGACTTGCGCGGCCGGGGCGGCGGTGGGTTCCCTGCCGGTCGGAAGTGGGAGACTGCCCGCAATGCTCCCGGGGAAAAAAAATATGTTATCGTCAACGGGCATGAAGGGGAGCTCGGGGCGTTTATGGATAGAGCCCTCTTTACGGGAAATCCGCATAGTGTGCTGGAAGGCTTGATAATCGGCGCCTATGCGATCGGCTCACATCAAGGATTTATCTACATCCGTCATGACACGCCTCAATTAAAAAAAAATATTGATATTGCCCTCGCTAAGGCGGAGGAATACGGACTTTTAGGTGAAAATATCCTTGGCTCCGGCTTCAACTTTAATGTTGAGGTGCATCTTGATATAGGGATATTCGTTTCTGGTGAGTCCAGCGCTTTAATGAAGTCGATAGAAGGGAATACCCCGGAGCCAAGACCCAAATACATTCGCACTTCGGTAAGTGGTATTTGGGGAAAGCCGAGTGACTTGAACAATGTAGAAACCTGGGCTAACGTGCCCCTGATAATCAATAGGGGCGCCGAATGGTATGCCTCTATCGGGACAGCACAGAGTAAAGGAACAAAACTTATATCCTTATCAGGTAATATCGTGAATACAGGGGTTGCAGAAGTGCCTTTTGGAACCACCGTCAGAGAGATTGTATACGATATCGGTGGCGGAATTCCAAAGGGAAAGAAACTCAAAGCGGTTCATTTTGGAGGACCCCTGGGAGGTTCTATTCCTGAGAGTCTCCTCGACACTCCTTTAGATTTTGATGAGCTTGCAAAACTGGGAGCTCCGATAGGAGCAGGCAGCATGCTGGTATTGGATGAAGATACCAGTATGGTCGATGTAACCAGGTATTTTCTCAACTTCCTCACTAATGAGTCGTGCGGCAAATGCGTCCCATGTCGCGAAGGCATCAGGCAGATGCTTAAGATTCTGACTAATATCAGTGATGGAAAGGGAAGAGAGGGGGACATCGAGCTTTTGGAGGAGATATCCGAGGTAACAGGAGCAGCCTCTTTGTGTGCGTTAGGGAAAACAGCCGCCGACCCACTTCTCAGCACGCTGCGCTACTTCAGAGATGAGTATGAATCAAACATCGAGAAGATGAAATACCCGGCAGAGAAGTGAGAATTATAATGAAAAAGATGAGTGAAATCATTTTACAAATAGATGGAAAAGAAGTTAAAGCAACGGAAGGGATGACCGTTCTGGAGGCAGCCCAAAGTGCAGATATATTTATTCCTACGCTCTGTCACCATGAGAAATTAGAACCTTATGGCGGGTGTCGAATGTGCACAGTAGAAGTAGAAATTCGCGGCTGGACAAAATTCGTTGCTGCCTGCCTCTATCCGGTAGAACAGGATTTGGTAGTCAAAACTAGGTCTGAGAAAGTAGATAAAATTCGCAAAATGATTTTGGAGTTTCTTCTGGCTCATGCTCCGTATTCACCCCAATTGCAGGATTTGGCTCAAGAGTATGGAGCAGATAAAGACCGTTTTGAAAAAGAGTCCTCGTTTTGCATTCTTTGTGGTCTATGTGTCAGATACTGTGCTGAGGTAAAAAAGAAAAATGCTGTTGGATTTGTTGACTGTGGAGCAAGACGGGAGATACGTTTCATCCCGGAAATAGCCTCGAAGGAGTGCAGTAGCTGCAAGGAATGTTTTCCGCTCTGCCCGACATCCTATCTCCAGGCAGCTTTCGTTTTAACCGAAGCACTCGCATCTTCTAGCGATTCTGCCCAAACCGCTTTAAAGAAATAACACGGTAGAAGTCACCTGCCCCCAATGCCAGGGCCAGATGCGCATCATCGCCTTCCTCACAGACTGTGCGGTGGTCGATCGCATCATCAAGCACCTCAAGCTGACATTTATGGCAGAGAGACCTCCCCCGCCTCGCATTGTCTATCAAGAGCTCTTTATGGCTGCCGAGGAGAGGAGCGAATGGTTTTGAGAGCTCGGGTCCGAGTAAAGAAGTTTACGTGGATTTCGGCTTAGTAACAACAGTTGCCTGAACAAGCACCGGTTTTCGAGTCAGCTTGATAAAAAAATAAAAATGAATTAGGATTTTAACGAAAAAGGGAGTAACACTATAACAATTCCTGAAATAAAAAATAGAATCATACCAGTTCTTAAAAAATATGGAATAAAGAAGGCTGCCCTATTCGGGTCAATTGTAAAGGGGGAAAACACCAAAGATAGCGACATCGATATATTAGTTGAAATGCCCGAAACGGCTACCCTGCTTGAATCGGCTTCATTGAAAATAGAACTTGAGGAAATTCTAAAAAAGAATGTAGATGTTCTCACATATGATTCTCTTCATCACCTCCTCAAAGATAAAATTTTGCATGAGCAAGAGGCCGTGTTGTGAAAATTGATAAGGAGCTTAACATGAGAAGGATCACAGGAATTTGTACCTTCATCATCCTTGCTTTCCTATACTGTGCGGAAAAAGGTGGGTATCCGGTCAAATCTGAGATAATTAATGGAGTCAAAGTGATAACGAATCCAGATTATCCTCGTGATGGAAAGTTTTTTTTATCTTTGGAAGAAGAACTGTCCATAGGCGAGGTAGAACAGGAAGGTCATTTTTTCGCAATGCCGGGTGACATCAATGTATCAGATGAAGGAACCATTTTCGTCTCAGATTTCGATCTTGATCAAATCAGTTGTTTTGACAGATCGGGAAATTACATAAGAACATTCGGAAAAAAGGGCAATGGCCCGGGTGAATTTGAAACCTTGCGTTTTGTACTCAGTCGAGACGGAAAGGTTTATGCAATGGATAATGTCAACGCCAGGATTTCAATATTGGATTTGAAGGGAAATTACATCCATGGCTTTAAAATGCTGAACCTGAGGGGAGGATGGAATAAAATATACAGCGACAGAAATAATCATATTTATATCTCTAAGGAAAGACGAACAGAAAAAGGATATGTGTACAGTATTTTTCGGTATGATCCCGAGGGCAATGAACTTCAAGATTACGGTGAGTTCCCCGGGGGTCTTTTCTTATGGACAAAAAGGGGGGATAAGATGTATCCATCTCGCTCCAGCGCGTCTCTTGCCACCGTCTGGGTTGTATCAAATGATGGAAAACTCTATGCCGGTTACAGCGAAAATTATCTAATCAGTGTGTATGACCAGGAAGCTGATTTGCTGTTTAGATTTGGCCGCAAATTTAAGCCCCTTCCGGATACACAGAAATGGCTGGAAGGAATTTCCGATCATCTTCCTGCTTTTTCCAGAAGCTGGATACTGGATGATGCCGGGAATTTATGGATAGAGCTGTACCGTTTAAGTCGGGATCAAGAAATAACGTATGACATCTTCTCACCTGAAGGGATTTATCTGAAACACGTTCAGGTTAAACACCGAATTGAAACCATCAAGAATCAGAGAGCTTACTGCATCGTCCCATCAGATGAAGAGCTGCCCCTGGTGAAACGATACAGAATGATAGAAAACACAACAAGACTTCAATAAACTTGCTGTTGATCATCTTCTTTTTCCAGGAGGCCGAAAAAGGGGCCGACGTGGCTGAAGGTGATTTGAGTGTTAGCAGGGAGAGGATCGGGAAGTCTGGGCTTGTATTTCTCCAGGGCTTCAGCGACCCTTTTCTCATCGAAAGAGAAACCCATGCCGACAGCCAGCAACTCGCTGTCGTTGCGTTTGAGTGAGACATGGATGACATCTGGATCTTTTGGCTTACAAGCATACTCTGTAAATATAAACCAGACACTAAAAATGAAAAGTAGATATCCAAGTGATCGCTTCATGATTGCCCTCATTATCTGAGTTTGTACCGGATAATTTTTGGATTCGGTTGAACTTCTTCCTCGTCTCCTTCGTCCCAAACTTCGGTGTACAGGGAATTCTTGAAAGCACAGATGATCTTTTGAGGAAAGGGTATCTCTCCGACTATAAAATTCCCATCCGTATCGTATATTTCTAGAAACTTATTGACATGAGCCATCACCAATCCCTTTTCCAACACAAACGGACCATAGACGATGATCGGCCTCTCTCCTTCCTTTGCAATGATTTTGAATATTTTGGTTTTCCGAGAGAAGGATGTTTTCAATTCTCCTTGAGAAGAAAATTTTCGAATCCTGTAGTACAGAGGATTTATCTCATAGATAAAATCATCCTTATCGATAGCGATTCCATCCTGTACGGACCAAAATTTAACCTCCAGTGCTTCTTTGGGAAATGGGGCGAATGAGGCAATTTTGCGGCCTTCGATGTCATATCTAAAGATTGTGTCTGCAGTGCTGGGACGGAGAGGGTTGGCTGAGCTTCTGTACATGTAGATTTCATCCCTGCTGTTGATGTTGAGGTAATGGAGGAGTCTTGTTTTACCGATTATGGACCTGACGAATTTAAAGTCTTCGGAGTAGATATTGATCCGGTTCCCCCCGTAATCTGCAACCCATATATCGCCGTTTCGGCTTATGTCGATGCTGACCGGATTCAGGTACTCGCCCGGTCCTTGTCCCTGGCGGCCAAGCTCTCTGACAAACTTCCCCTGATCCGAAAATATGTACACACCCCTTGACCGCCATCCGTCAGCGATGATGAAGTTATCATTTGAGTCAATCTCCGTATCAGAGATATCCGAGATGGCACATTCTGCACTTGTTTCAAGTTGTGTTTCGGAGATTATTTCGAAAATATCTTCAGATTTTTTCGCCGATGAGAGATTCTTGATCTCTGATGAGTTGAGAGGTGAAGTATTTTTTACTTGAGCAAGGATGAGTGATATTGGGATAAGAAAACACCATAAAAAAAGGAGCTTTTTTCCATATCCTGGAGATATTGTTTTTTCCCTGATGCTTGAATGCCTCCTCTCTCATTATAATTCTTTATGAAGTATGTCTCAAATTCAAGACTCAAAGAAAAAAACTCCAGTTATTTCTTGAAATTCCGATATCCACTCTTCTAAATTTGTTAGGTTTAGCTAGAAAAAACCAGGGAAAAATGAAAACCGTTGACTTTCGAAGGAGAAAACAAACTGCCGGATTGCTCAAGGAACTGATTATTGGAGAAGATGAACTTGAAATCAGGAAACATATGGGGTATCCCGATGAGATTACAGAAGCGGAAGACAGAAGAATGGGTGAAAAAAGGGTCAGTTCCGCTAACCTGTGTCATTTCAGCGATTAACCTTTTCCTGAGGGGATTGGCCCGTTTCTTGATTCATGATCTCCTACCATGGCAGGAGTTTACCGTCCTCGACATCCGGAACGCACCGTGCTCTACCGTGTACTCTTCCATTACTTCGACCAGTTTCTAGCCGAATATGAATCCCGTTTCGAGAGAGAGTATGACTTCCTCCGGTCTATCGTCAAGGAGGTGGTGGAGCGCTGCCTTGACCCCCGCCTCGCATTGTCTATCAAGAGCTCTTTATGGCTGCCGAGGAGAGGAGCGAATGGTTTTGAGAACCTCCCTCGTTGTTCTCTATCGATTTGTGGGAGAATGTCTATCTTATAGCTGGTCGCTCGGCATTTTCCGCCGTTTTATGTCTCTTTTTAGTCCTTGATTTTTCCGTTTTAGGCGTGATAAGTTCATTTCAGGATGTCAGTGGGTGAAAATTGCAGAGAAGAGGGAGGGATTTTTGGCGATCGCAAAAAGGAATTTCTTATTTCTAGCCCATACACCTGTTCCCACTTACTTTCAGAAATATGAGGTTTTTAGGATAATAGAAAAAGAGTTTTCCCAGTTTGATTAAAAAAGGAGAACAAAACAATGAGTCAACACTGGTTATTTCAACAAATGGCTTATCTGAGCCTGGTCGTCTTACTCCTGAGTGGATGCGCTATTCCATTATTGGCTAGAACCATCCAACCTGAAGATCAAACAAAACAGGACTCCATGAAAATAGTCTATCACCCCATTGGTCTATTCCATACTGAATTAACGCCTC
>JAGLWV010000284.1 GCA_023133225.1 Candidatus Aminicenantota bacterium
TATCTGCCGCAATAAAATCTCTGCGGAAGCGGGAATCCAGGATTAGTAATAAAAAAAAATATAAGAAAAACAGAGATGAAAAGATTTATTATTCTACTGGATTCCCGCTTTCGCGGGAATGACGGTAGTTATGGATTCCCGCGAAGCCTGTGCCCGCGCAGGCGGGGTAGCGGGAATCCAGGCTAATTTTTTGCGGAGCTTAGAACTCTCCGGGACCATTGGCGCAGATCATCGAGCATTAGATAAATCTCTGGCAGAATGATCAGGGTGACCAAAGTCGAGAAGGCTAAACCGCCGACAATGGCTCTGGCCATGGGATAATAGGGCGGGCCATTGCCCCCGATCCCGATGCGGGTGAAGCAGAGAGGAATCAGACTGAGTATCGTCGTTCCGGCGGTCATCAAAATCGGGCGAATCCGGTTACCGCCGGCCTGGACGATAGCGTCATAGCGGTTCAGTCCTCTAGCGCGGAGCTGGTTAATGTGGTCGATCAATACAATGCCATTATTGACCACAACACCGATCAATATGAGAACTCCGATCCATGCCATAAGAGAAAATGTTGTACCGGTGAGGAGGAAAAACCACCACACTCCTACAATGGCAAAGATGATGGATGTCCAGATGGCACCAGGAAATATCAAGGATTCAAAAAGTGAGGCCATCACAAAATAGATCAGTACCAGAGCCAGAAGGGTGTTGATCATCATGGTTTTGACCGTTTCACTTTCAAAATCAAAGCTTCTTCCATAGTTCCATGTGATCCCCGAGGGAAAATCGAACTGCCCCAGGATTTTACTGATTTTTCCCTTGGCTTCATTAACTGTAAGGTTCTTCAAACCTATCGTAACTCCTATTGAGGTCACCCGGTTTTCCCGGTGTATAGCGCTGGGCCCCTGTCTGATCGTAAAATCAGCCAGTGTTGAAAGTTTGATGGGAATGTTGTTATCACGAAAAAGGTTAATATTTTTAAGTTGCTCCAGGTTTCTCTTATCTTCCTTCTGGAATTCTACCTTCACATCAATTTCGCCATCCTCATCATGCATGCGTCGAAGATTAACTCCGCGCATGGCAACAGAAATATTACTGGCAATCTCCTGAGGGGTAAAACCATATTTTTTTGCCCTCTCCCTGTTAACGACAACAAGGACCTCTTTATTTCCTCTTGAGGCTGCCGAACGGACATCTTTAAATCCAGGAATCTTTCCCAGTGTCCATGCCACTTCATGAGAAAGTCTGATCAGTTGTTCGGTTGAACTTCCGATCAGGTAGATTCTCAGATCGTCTGTGCTCCCAACTGAGCGACTTGATTCAAACGTGGGCTGTCCAATGGAGATATCGGGAAGATCTTCTTCGATCTCATCCCTGATCTGCTCCTGGGATTTTTTGGCGTCACTGCCTTTCTTGAGTAGAATCGTAGATTCTGCCACACCGCCTGTATAATAGCTGTAGACGGATTCGATCTCGAACCTGTCTTTGTTTGCAAAAAGATATTCTTCGATT
>JAGLWV010000285.1 GCA_023133225.1 Candidatus Aminicenantota bacterium
CCCCGCTGGCCCCAGGTTAAATTTTCATAGAGCTTATTGACCATCGGATGGGAACATGTAAAGCTCCCCACAGGCGGTGTGGCTGAATGGACAGCGCATCCCAAAATAGTATCCTTACCTGGCTTTCCCGGGAATCCTGTCACTTCCACATACTGGAATCCATGGAAGGTGAAATGAGGCTCGAACACTTCTTCGTCTTTTCCCTTGAGTACATATGTATCGGTTGCTTTTGCTCCGCGGAGATTGGCGGTATAAATTGTTCCATCAGGATTGAGTCTTTCGGAAAAGCGCAGTGTGACTTGAGTTCCTGCTCCTCCCTTCACCCTGAGTCTCGCCCATCCGGAGATGTTCTGGCCCATGTCAAAAACATACATGCCTTTCTTCGGTTCGGTAATATCCACCGGATTGATATACGTGGCAACCTGGACAGGCTCGGATGGCTGAGCAACGAGCTTCGCCATGGGTTTTTTGATCTTAACAACTGGTTTCCAGTCGTGGTCATCTAAATCTGCAGTATCCCATCCAGGCATATCCTTCCGGGCATCATATTGCTCACCCATCAGTAAGTCAGAACTGATAATCGGTCCATCTGAGCAGCGCCAGGTTCCATCGGTCACGACCAACTTGCTCGTGCCGTCATCATACTCGACTTCAAGCTGAAGAAGTAGACTATTCTTCAGTCCGTAATTGCCTCTCTGCTTTCGCCAGCCAAGATAACCGCTGTACCAGCCGTCACCAACAATGACACCGATGACATTTCTATTCTGATTGAACACAGAGGTGACATCATAAGTGCAGTACTGTATGCGTTTGTTGTAATCGGTCCATTCCGGAGCGAACACATCCTTTCCGAATCGATTACCGTTAATATACATCCTGAATATTCCCCGGGCTGTCACATAGACGGTTGCTTTAGCAACCGGTTTATCGAGCGTGAAAGCTTTCCGAAACCATGGAGGGGGCGGACCGGGTGCTAAATCCTGGGGCTTGGAAGCAGGGACGGCCATGTCCATGGCGATCCAGGAACCTTTCCAATCCTCATCAGCCAGAAGTCCCATCGTCCAGAAGGAAGGTTTGTTGTTTTCGCTCATGTCACCGTCCTTATCCCAGACAAAAACCTTCCAGTGACATTTTATCCGGGAGGGAAGGTTTTTGCCGCTGTAGACAATCTGATTAGTCCGGTCACTCTTTATCTTTCCGCTGTCCCAGAGATCACCTCTGTTCCTTTCAAGATTTTCCTCGTTGGAAGAGACAATAATCCTGTATGCCGTTTGCTTCTGTCCGCGTACAGAGGATTCAAGGACCCAGCTCAACCGGGGTTGAACGACATCTATGCCGAGTGGATTCTTCAGGTATTCGCACCTTAAGTTTGTAATTTCTAAATCCGTTGCTTTCTTTTCAGAACATGTTGACAAAAGAAAGAGCAAAGGACAAACCGCAGCTAAAATCCATCTCTTCATCTTGACCTCCCTTTTAAGGTATGTAATTTTTTCAAATTTCCTGTTTTCCTCTCGTTACCAGGTCTTAGATTATTATCATATGAACTCTTTTGTAAAGTTTGATAACAAATAAATGAACCTTTTTTCAATATACTTCGTCTTTATAAATGAGGGTTAACTCTATGATTAAAGAAAACAAATGTACCCTTTTTCAAGCAAAAACAAGGAGGATGGTATGAGATTCAAGATTTCATTCCTGGTTATGCTTTTTTTATTCACTTCCATAGCCTTTCCCAGTGAACAGGTAAAAAACCTGAGTCTGTCCGCTAAAGGGATTGACGAACTGGATATCGACTGCGGCTCCGGTTTTCTAAAGGTATACGGCAGAGAAGATCTTAAGGAAATAAAAGTTAAAGCAGAAATTGTGGTCAAAGGAGGAGATGTAAAAAGAGTCATCCGGAAATACGTCAAGCTTTC
>JAGLWV010000286.1 GCA_023133225.1 Candidatus Aminicenantota bacterium
ATACGGACTTGAACGTGGATGATGGCTCGGGTACGATGGAAATCGAGGACATCACAGGAGATCTCGAGGTGGAAGATGGATCTGGCACTATTAAAATTAAGGATATAAAAGGAGATGTGGATATCGATGATGGCTCGGGTGAGATGGATGTAAGAGATATCCAGGGTGATATCTCAATCAAAGATGGCTCAGGAACGATTTATGTAAGAAATATTGACGGGAACGTCACCGTCCGTGACGGCTCTGGCTCTATTGACATTAACGGCATCGAAAAAAATGTCAACATATTAAGAGCCGGAAGTGGAAGCGTTAACATAAGAAACGTCAAGGGCAAGGTTAAAATTAACGACTGATAATACGTTCACTTTTTTTCACTGGAGCTTGAATTTACTCTGATAATCTTCCAGATGTTACCTCGTTTCCTCATCTCCCACCTGACATTGCCTTCGAACACCACTTTTCTTCGTCCATCTTCTCGGGACATTCCTGATATACGCTGGAAGAAGCTGACCTCTGTCAAGTTAATTCTCTTAAATTGGACATTTATGTTCGAAGCTTCAGCCTGGAGCTCATCATAGGAACGGGACATGGATTCAATATCCTTTCTTACTCTTGGGAAAAGCTGTGGACTGCAATTCTTTCTATAGAACTCCAGCACACTTTGGTTATTTACTGACTGAATATATTGTTTAACAAAAATCTTAACATACTCAGGAGCAATCTTCACCATGGCTAAATTTAATAATCTTTTTGCCTGAGTATTATTTGGATACAGTTTTAATATTTCTCTCGCTTCTTTAATACACTGCTGATAATTTTCCTGCTGGAAGGCCTTCTGCGCAAGCTTGAATTTATCTCTTATTTCCAAGCCTGTGTGTTCCTGCTCCTTCCTCTTCTTAGCTTCAGATAAAAAATATTGAGCAGAAGTATTTTGGGGATCTAACTTCAGTACGGCTTCCATCTGTTGAACGCATTCATCGAAGGCTTCCCGGTTGAAGGCTTCAATTCCTAAATTAAGCTTGCTGGATACATCGACCTTTCTTTTTTCCGTTTTTTGGGGTTTAGCCTGAGATTTAACGGGCTTCTGCGGGGCTTTCACTTTTGGCTCAACAGTTTTTTTCTCCTTCTTGATAGCAGCGGTTTCTTCTGTTTTGGAAGAAGGTGGTGGGGACGAGGAAACTCCTAAAATTTCTAATAAAGGAGTAAAGCGCAAGACTGCTATTCCTATGAAAGCAATAGCGACAACAACAGAAGCAGGAATAAGAAGTTTCTTGATCCTGAACTTTCTAGTCATTCCTACCGGAGCAGTAGGCCTTTTTTCAGGCAGTGTCATATCTGTTGTAGGAAGGCCTTTCTCTATACTGCTCACTTCAGAAAGAAGCTCTTTCACACTCTGATATCTATCCTCTCTATTTTTCTCCATGCATCTCATGACCACTCTATTAAGCTCTTCAGGAATCTGCTCATTGAGCTCTCTGGGATTCCTGGGTTTTTCTGTCTTATGTTTCAAAGCTATGCTTAAAGGTGTTTCTCCATCAAAGGGGACCGTCCCGGTCATCATTTCATATAGGATCACTCCCAACGAATAGATATCAGAACGCTGGTCGACCTTCGCTGCTTCCACCTGTTCAGGAGACATGTAATTCGGTGTCCCGATTATCATTCCTTCTGTTGTCACCCCTTTTCCTTTGAGGGAGCGGGCTATTCCAAAATCCATAATCCGTGCATTTCCCTTTTTATCAAGCATGATATTTTGAGGCTTTAAATCCCGGTGTACAACTCCCAAATGGTGAGCTTCAGCCAGTCCCTCACACACCTGACTGGCTATAAAAATAGTCTTTCCAATACTCAAATGCCCCACTCTCTTAAGCGTGCTCTTCAAATCTTCACCGGGAACAAATTCCATTGTAATGTAGTAGGTTCCTTTTTCTTTACTGAGGTCATACATGCGGCAAACATTTTTGTGAGTGATCTTGCGGGCAAATTTTAACTCATTACGGAAGCGTTCAATAGTCTTCTCATCAGAAGCAATTTCAGGATTTACGAGTTTCAAAGCTACTCTCTCATCAATTTCCTTATCGAGCACTTTGTAGACCTTGCCCATGCCACCTTTTCCCAGTTCTTCAATAATCTGATATCTTCCAGCAAATGTGCTTCCAATGGTTAATTGCTCTTTGGGCTCTTCGATGGTTTCCGTCTGCATATGTCCGATGCCTTCTAAAGGAAAAAGTTTGGTTCCGCACTTGGCGCAAAAAGCGCTGTTCGCGGGATTGTCACTATGACATTTGGAGCATTTCATAACATTCTCTTCTCTTCGCTTATTTGACAAAAGAATAGCAACCCGTTAAAAAAGTGTCAAATTCGATCAATATTACACACTATAATTCATGCAAAAGTATATAACCTTTAGAGGTGATTTTTGTGTTGAATTCCCAATTTTTCAAATGGGTTGCAAGGCAGCACCCTTTTTTTTATTATAAGCCTGCTTCTTTTAACATAGAATTTTTGCAACACTATTGAATGGAGGGAAATGAGCCATGATTAATAAGAAATCAATAAATACATTTTGTCTTGTTTTTTTCTGGTTTTTTCTATTCCTCCTGATAAACCCTGTTTTCCCACTCGACACTGTTCCCCGTTCCCGGTACCTGGACTATGCCCGGGCTTCGGCTGATTGGACCTGGCAGCATTACGATGAATTGATTGAGAAATGGAGACATCGTTTTGATCCTGAGAATGTTTTCGGCTACCGCCCTCCGGGCGGCCTCCTGGAAATGGCGGTCATATATTCCTATCTTTTTGAAAAAGAGAAAAAAACTGAATACAAAAATCGTGCCAAAAAAGTGCTTCTCACATACGGGGATTTCCGCTCGATGTATCCAGAACGGGCCAGGAAACTCCGCACCGATTATACGGACGGTGTTCCTGTTCTTCCCGA
>JAGLWV010000287.1 GCA_023133225.1 Candidatus Aminicenantota bacterium
TGTTATCATCTGGAAAGGAAGGAGGGAAGACATGAATAAAATTATATATTTTGGAGCTATCTGCCTTGCGATCTTATTCTTTTCATCTTCAGGAGATGCTCAACAATCATTTCAAGGCAGCCTCAATTTTTTCCTTGGTTTTCCACAGAGCGAATTCAAAAAAAATATCGACAGCATAGGATATTGCGGCTCAGGACATTTTTCCTATAATTTTCCGCGGTCTTCTATTTCTGTGGGCGCCCATTTCGGAATTCTGGTCTACGGAAGTGAGGGCAGGACGGAATCGTTTAGCACACAGACCTTGGATTTTGATTTGAATGAGGTAACCACAAATTTGATCTTTATGTGTCATTTTTTAGTGCGTGTCCAGCCTCAGAAAGGAATAATTCGACCTTATCTGGATGGATTAATCGGATTTAATTATTTATCGACGACTACATCTATCAAAAATCATGGATGCACTGAGACGTGTGATCTGGCAAGCTCCAATATTCTAGATGATCTTGTCCTGAGCTGGGGAACAGGAGGCGGTGTGATGATTCGAGTGTTTTCAGAAAAAAGAAGAAAAAGAAATCCCTTTGTGATATACATCGATCTTGGAGCTCATTATGTGTGGAGCAAGGAAGCGGAATACATGAAAGAAGGCTCCATTCACCTGGAAAACGACCAGGTCTTCTATGACATTTATAAATCGACCACCGATCTCCTCACCGGACATATCGGTGTTACTTTTGCTTTTTAGTTGCTCTTGTTAATCCTACAGATAAGCTGAGGTATGAGCAGACCGGCTGCTGCTACGGGCTCTTTTTAAGTTTTGTTCCTACTAAATCAAATCCCATCGTTTCATTTTTAACATGGCATTCTGTATACTTCCCGCTTTTGTCTTTTACGAATTTGATCTCATAGGTGCTTCCATCATTAGGATCGTTAACGGTGAATTCAAATTCTTTTCCTTCCACAGGCTCCATTTTGGTTGCCTCAGTGGATGATTCCGGCAGTGACCAGAATGCTCCATCTTCGATGTAAAAATTCACAATCATGACTCCCATGCCCGCCTCGGTCATGTCAAACTCATAATCTCCCACAATGACAGCATACTTTTTTGCCAGGTCCGGCTTTTTCTCCTGGGCGGAAACTGCCGGATTCATAACCAGCAGCATTACAGCCAGGCAGAGAAGGGGACTCACTCTTTTTAGTTGTGATAACTTTAACATAGTGCCTCCTTTATTCGGAAATAATACCATTATTTTCTACTACGGATTATAGCAGTGAAAGGTTCAGATTCCAAGAGAAGAGAGTGGCCGCTTTTCAGGATCATCTTGACATAAAAAAGATTAATGATTAAATTAGGTTCTTTTACCGGAA
>JAGLWV010000288.1 GCA_023133225.1 Candidatus Aminicenantota bacterium
AAAAGACCGATCCCAAAGGCGACTGCTGTTAGACCAGCAAAGAACAAGAGCATTCGTTCTGGCGATGAAAAGACCAAAGTGAAGTATCCAACCATTGAGATCAATGCCCCGGCGCGAATGCTGTTTTTCTGGCCCAACCATCGGTCTGAAATAATACCGCCCAAGATCGGAAAAATATACACACCTGCTACGAAAAAACCAAAGATAGGAGAAACCTTTTCTTCTGCCCATAGAAAATCATCGAGCATAAATAGGGTCAATACCGCCATCATAGTATAGAAACCGAATCGTTCCCACATTTCAACAAAGAACAGTGTGTTAAAGCCCTTGGGGTGGTTTTTAAACATCAGTTTTCCTTTCTTCAGAATAAGTCATTGTTATTATTAAAATTAGGTAGAAATAACACCTCTTTTTTGATCTTGATCACGCTTCACAACCCACAAACTGCCTCAATCTCGTCAATGGCCTTGATCAGGGGTACAGAGACATGATCATTGACCTGATTAGCATCAATCCCTAATACTCTTTGGATGACAAGTATATTCTCTGGACGGAACTGAGGAATATAATGTATGTTGCGCTGTTGGAAACATATTATACTCCTTTTATGAATGTGATTAATACTTAAATGTCTTGTGTGTTATGCTGCCTTTATCATCCATGTTATTGTCATGAATATATTGATTACGTTCTATAGCCATTTAATGGGAGTGGATGGCTTTACTTTTTTCCCGCATAGGCGTCCCTGATCAATTCCAGCATCTCATCGGCGGAAGTGACTCTGGGATTGGCTTTGTAATCGGGAAGTTTCATACTCTGAACCGCCAGGTCCGGGATCTCTTCTTCCGGCATGCGGAGGTCTTTCAACGTTGTCGCCAGACCGATCTTATCCAGGAAGTCATCGATGAGCGAACAGGACCGCTCAGCCGCCTGCTTTTCAGAAAAAGTACGGAGCCCGGGATCCAGAATCCTGCCAACGGCGGCGAACTGCCTGACCGCAGAGGACCGGCTGAATCGGGTGAAGGCCGGATACACAGCGGCCAGTGATTCTCCGTGGGCGACATAGGGATACATTCCGCTGACTGCCATACCCACACCATGGGGGAGCGTCACACCCGCGTTGGCGATACAGAGGCCCGCATAGGTGTCCGCCAGGGCAAGCTTCGTCCTGGCCTCCAAATCGGAGAGATTTTCAAGCACGGCTGGAAGATAGTTCACAACCAGCTGGATGGCCGAAAGGGCCAGCACATCGGTATAAGGAGAGGCCTGAGAATGCAGCATGCTTTCGAAGGCATGGCAGAAGACATCGAATCCCGTTGATGCCGTGATGTGTTTCGGGACTGTCAACATCAATTCAGGGTCGACGATAGAGGCCCTGGGAAACACCGAGGAGCTGTATATAGCGGATTTGTCCCTGTCCCTGGTATTGGTCATAACGGCGACCTGGGTGACCTGTGACCCGGTCCCGGAGGTAGTACTGACAGCGATAACAGGGAGCGTTTTATCCGTCGGCTGGGCTTTCCTGTAGAACAGATAATCCCAGGCGGTCCCATCATGGGAGGTTTCTACGGCAATGGCCTTGGCTCCATCCATTGCGGAACCGCCACCAAGACCGATCACCATTTCCGCCTGATGGGAAAGAGCCACCCCGGCGCCTTCCGAAATGTTGTCGGTGGTAGGATTGGGCTGGATCCCGTCAAAATGAGCGACATCAAGACCCACCTTACCAAGGATCTCCTTCACCCTCTTGAACATGGGCTCCAATTCCGGAACCGTGGGTGTTGTCACCAGCAGGCATCGTTTTCCGAATCTCTGACTGAGGGCGGCAATGTTATCGATCTGTCCACAGCCGAAGAGGATTTCAGTAGGTTGATAATAGCGAAAGGAATTCATATGATTTCACCTCATTTCTCTCCTGCCTTCCTAATCCCAGTGTGGAGGGATCTTAAGAAGGATTATATACTGTAATCGTCTTTAAAGATCTATCATGACCTTTAAGCTTTTGTCCTCCTGCCGCTCGATATATTCGTAGGCTTCTTCGTATTCCTCAAAAGGAAAATGTCTGGTCACCAGGGGATCAGTCGCAATACTCCCATTGGCGATGAAGTCGACAGCTTCCCGATAATCCTCATGTTTGTACATCAGGGATCCGATAAGCTTTAATTCATGCTCGCCCACATAGCCCATGTTGATCCTTGGATTGCGGTCGAAAACGCCCAGGACGACGATCTCTCCTCCTTTTTCGATCCTGCAGACCAGATCATCCATGGCAGACTGCACGCCCGCCGCTTCAAAACCAGCCTGAAATCCGGTTTCTCCAAAGGTCCTGTGGACAGCATCTTCGAAGGATTCATTGGAGATGTTGGCTGTGTGTCGAAGACCACAGTCTCCGGCGGTCTTCAGGCGAAATTCACTGATGTCGGTGATCAGCACCTTTTCCGCGCCCCTGGACTTTGCGAACTGGGCCACAAGGTTTCCGATGGTCCCGGCACCGGCGACGACGACATTTTTACCTGAGAGACTGTCCATCCGTCTTGTTGAATGGGCTCCCACGGCCGCAGGCTCTATCAAGGCCCCCTGCTCGAAAGACAGGCCCTCAGGGAAAACCACCAGGCGGCTTTCCGGCACGGCAAAATACTCCTGGGCGCATCCGGAGGCCTGGAAACCCTGGACTCGAAGATCCCGGCAGATGTGGTAGTCCCCCCTCATGCAGGCGCGGCAGCTTCCACAGGAAAGCTGCGGGCGGGCCGTGGCCCGCATCCCGGGTTTCACCTCAGTCACACCTTCTCCGACCGCAGCAATCACAGCTGAAAATTCATGTCCCTGAACGACGGGATAGGTCGTAAAGGGGTGCCTTCCGTGCCAGACATGGATATCGGAACCACAGATACCGATCCGCTTGATCTCAAGGAGGACTTCATCGGCCCCGGGCACAGGGACAGGGACATCCCTGAATTCAATCCTGCCCGGAGAAACCATCACCGCTTGTCTCATCTGTTTTCCCGTCATTTCTAATGAAAAATAATATAAAGGATTATCATAATGACCACCAGAATGCCAGACATCACCCGGGGATCCGTCGGCCCGGTAATCCTCCCCCGCATAATCGCTTGAGAGGGCTTACTCCAGCAGAGATCGGTCAATTGAACTTCGGCAGGCCTCGGGGTTAGCAAGCTGACGATCACATACAATGCGACGCAGAAAATAAACAGTATCAATCCCGCCATCATAAAGGGGATCCCCAGTCCGCGAACAGGATCGCTGACCCACTGGACATCACCAAAAACGGGGAGGTCGATAAGGAAGTACAGTCCCCCCACTACAGCGCCCCCTGACAGCGTGGCCAAGGCGGCTTCCTTCGTTCCCCGCCTCCAGAACACGCCCATCAAAAAAACCGTGGTGATGGCCGGGGCGAACATCATCGGGATCTTGTTGATAGCCACAAAGATGCTGGTGAAACGCCCCCCCTGAGTGGACCAGAGCATGGCCAGTAGGATTACGACCGCCGCGGTAATACGACCAACCAGCACCAATGTCCGGTCTCTGGTCCGGGGCCGGAGCCGCTTCACGATATCCTCTGCGGTCACTGTCGCCGTGCTGTTCAGCGCCGCTTCGATGGTACTCATCAGAGCGGCCAGAAGCCCTGCGGCCATCAAACCCCTCAATCCCGTAGGGAGCAGGTTTTTCATCATGACCAGCAGGGTGTCGTTGGGTTCCACGATCTGCTCTTTGAAAAGTAAGTACCCGACTATCCCGGGGAAGACCATCAGGAATACAGGGATAATCTTGAGAAAACCAGCGAAAATCGCGCCTTTTTGCCCGTCTTTTTCGCTGCGGGCCCCAAGGACCTTCTGCACGATGGTCTGATCAGTACACCAGTACCAGATACCGAGAACAAAATATCCAAAAATAACGGTCAGCCAGGAGTATTCATTGAGAAAGCCCGAGGCATCTTTCAAGCCGTGGATCATGTTCATCTGTTCCGGCTTGACCGCCGCCTTGAGTTCCGCCAGGGAGTGGATGCCTACATCGGGCAAATGCGTGATGCTGACCACGGTCAGGACAGCGGCCCCCAACAGCAGAAGCACGGCCTGAATGGAATCGGTGACGACAACTGCCTTAAGTCCTCCGATGATGGTATAGGTGGCTGTGATGAGCGCGATGACCACGATCGAGACATACATGTTTATGCCGAAGAAGTGCTCCATCACCTTGGCCCCGGCATAAAGACTGATTCCGATATGGATAAGCAGGGCCCCCAAAATCGAAATAAAGGCCATGAAGGTGCGGGTTATAGGGCTGTATCGTTTTTCCAAATATTCGGGAAGTGTCCGGAGCCTGTTCCGCAGATAAAACGGGGCAAAAACCAGCCCCAGAATGATCAGCGTGAAGGCCGCCATCCACTCGAAATTACCGACAACAAGACCGATCCGGTATCCATCGGCTGCCAACCCCACCAGGTGTATGGTCGAAATGTTAGCCGTGAAAAGGGCGGCCCCGATGATGGGCCATCTCAGCGATTTCCCGGCAAGGAAGAATTCTTCACTGGATGCGCCCTTTTTATATCCAGCCCATATACCGATGCCCATGATGCCGAGCAGATAACAAACGATGATGACCAGATCCAGGGTTGGAATCGTCAATCCCGCACTTTCCATGAGTCCCCTTGAAATATCCTCGCCATTGGAATCTTTTTATGAATAATAGATAATAAAACAATTCATCGAAAATGACAAAAAAGTCAGTTTCAATTGTCCTAATAGTTTTAACTGTGATAAGCTCCTTTATGGATATGAGTGGGTGTAAATTATGGACTATAGTCAATAATTTTTAGCATCCACCAAAAGGAAATTTTTTATCTTTATCCTGGAGCCTTTGATTAACAAACATTTTCATTTTGAAGAGTACGCCAGTGCTTTCAAATTTATCGAGTGTAACCGCGACAGGACCATGAAGGTGCTGATCGATTTCTGAATCCGGTAGATTCCGGGAAATATGTCTTAAAGGAGTCAGGGATGAAAAAAGATATTATCTTGCTTGTCTTTTTAGCGCTACTTATTTTTTCCTGTAGTCAAAAATCAGAGTATGAAAAGAATTTCTCTGAAAACATAGATCCGACTCAGATCCTCTGGTATACACATCCCGTGGATAAGTGGGATAATGCCCTGCCTGTGGGGAATGGGCGTCTGGGTGCCATGGTTTTCGGGAAGTTCGATGAGGAAAGGATCCACTTCAACGAGGAAACCTATTGGTCGGGCGGTCCTTATTCTACAGTTGTAGAAGGTGCCTACAAAGCGCTTCCCGAAGTCCAGAAGCTAATTTTTGAAGGACAATACATCAGAGCCCATAGATTGTTCGGCCGTTACTTGATGGGAATGCCCATGGAGCAGCAAAAATACCAATCATTTGGTGATGTGATCCTCAAATTTGATTCAGAGAACGAAGCAGAGGAGTACCTCCAATACCTGGACCTGGACCGAGCAATAGTGACTACGACCTATATTCAAAATGGAGTTCGATTTATCCGTGAGGTTTTCGCTACCCCGGTCGATCAAGTGATTGTTATTCGCTTGACTGCCGACACCCCGGGAAAGATCTCCTTTACTGCCAGTCTCAGAGGATTCAGGAACAGCGCCCATTCTAATTATGCCACCGATTATTTCCATATGGACGGTTATGGTCATGACAGCCTGATTCTGACCGGGAAATCCGCCGACTATATGGGTGTTGAGGGAAAACTCCGCTATCACGGACGGTTAAAGGCCCTTCCGGAAGGCGGAAAAATGCAGGTGATCCATGAAGATCTGATTATTTCCAATGCCGATTCAGTGACTCTTTACGTTGCTGCAGCAACCAATTTTGTCAACTATAAAGATGTTAGCGCCGATCCCTTTTTGCGGGTAGAGTCAGTCCTCAATGCCCTTGAGGGAAAATCCTTTGATGAAATCAAGACTGCGCATATCCTGGAACATCAGAAATTGTTCCGGAGAGTGTCGGTGGACCTGGGATCATCACCCAATTCTTTTTTACCTACTGATGAACGCCTGGAAAAGTTTAGCGGATCGAATGATCCTAATCTGGCAGCGCTCTGTCTTCAATTCGGACGTTATATGCTGATCTCTTCCTCCCGATCAGGCACCCAGCCGGCTAATCTCCAGGGTATCTGGAACGAGGATATGAATCCCTCCTGGGATTCAAAATACACCACCAACATCAACACCGAAATGAATTACTGGCCGGCTGAGGTCGGAAATTTGAGTGAGTGCGCGGAACCTCTTTTTACCATGATCAGGGAATTGACTGACCAGGGAGCGGATGTGGCCCGGGAACACTATGGAACGGGAGGCTGGGTATTCCATCAGAACACGGATATCTGGCGGGTTGCTGCTCCCATGGACGGACCCAGCTGGGGGACATTTAATGCAGGTGGTGCCTGGCTGTGTACACATCTCTGGGAGCATTATCTCTTCACAGGTGACCGGAAGTTTCTAGAAGAATTCTATCCAGTAATGAAGGGAAATGTTGAATTTTTTCTTGATTTTTTAGTCGAACATCCCCGTTATGGTTGGCTGGTCACCAATCCATCCACGTCTCCGGAAAACTTTCCCGGCTACCCCGAAAATGTCCGGTTCTTCGATGAGGTTACTACTTTCAAGAGCCCTGGAACCTCGATCTGTGCGGGATCGACAATCGATATGCAGCTTCTGAAGGATATGTTTGGTTATGTCGCTGAAGCAGTCGATATTCTGGAAGAAGACCAGGAATTTAAACAAAAAATTCTGGCTGCCCGGGAAAAACTGGCTCCCATGCAGATCGGAAAAAACGGAGATGTTCAGGAATGGCTGGAAGATTGGCCCCAGCGGGAAAGAAGCCACCGGCACATTTCTAATCTCTATGGGCTTTTCCCCGGCAACCAGATTTCTTCCCGGAGGACTCCGGAGCTGGCTGAGGGCTCAAAGGTCGTTCTGGAGCAGCGGGGGCTTCCGGGAAATGGTTGGGCCTCTGCCTGGAAAATGGGTTGTTGGGCCCGGCTTTACGAGCCGGATAAGGCCATGGATAATTTCAATTACACCATTCACAATTACACTTTCCAGAACTTGTTTTCTATATGTTCGCGAGCGCTTCAGGTCGACGGAACTTTTGGTGTAACCGCTGCCCTTGTGGAGATGTTGCTCCAGTCCCATGAAAATGAGCTGCATCTGCTGCCTGCCCGGCATTCCTCCTGGAAAAAAGGACGAATTCAGGGACTACGGGCACGGGGAGGTTTCGAGATCTCAATGGAATGGGATGAGGGCCATCTCACCGAAGCCGTTATCCAATCCTTCGGAGGAAATCCCTGCCGGGTCCGGACCAGTCAAGAAGTCGAGGTTATTTTCAATGGACAAAGTGTAGAGATTCAAAAAGAGGATGGAACTATCCAATTCGATACTGTTCCCGGCGGCAAGTACATTCTCCGCCCAGTAAGAGCTGCTTTATAAGTTTGGGAGAGAAAAGGAAATATTATGATACATGATAACATATCGAGACGCGAGTTTTTAAAAAGGAGCATTTATGCAGGGACAGCGCTGTCTGCGGCCCTGTCACCGCAGGCTATGGGAGAGCAGATTCCCAGGCCGACAGGCAAACCAAATATTGTCTTTGTGCTTACTGATCAATGGCGGGCTCAGGCCACCGGGTATGCCGGCGATCCCAATGTGAAGACGCCAAATTTGGATGCTTTGGCCTCCCGGAGCATCAACTTTGAGAATGCGGTCTCGGTCTGCCCGGTCTGCACGCCGTATCGCGCTTCGCTGATGACAGGCCGATATCCTCTTAGCACTGGCATGTTCATGAACGATCTCTATTTGCCAGGCGACGAGCTGTGTTTGGGTGAGATCTTCAAGGAAGCCGGTTATGAAACGGCGTATATCGGAAAATGGCATCTTGACGGACATGGCCGTGATGTCTTTATCCCCAAGAACCGCCGCCAGGGCTTTGACTACTGGAAGGTGCTGGAATGTACCCATGAGTACAACAAATCCTACTATTATGCAGGCGATGATCCGGCCAAGCTCAAGTGGAAAGGCTATGATGCCTATCCCCAAACGCAAGATGCTCAGAAGTACATCCGGGAACATGCAAAAGGCGACAAGCCGTTCCTGCTGGTAATGGCCTATGGTGGTCCTCATTTTCCACATAGATATGCCCCTAAGGAACTCAAGGATTTGTATCCGGTTGATTCCATCAAGCTGCGGCCCAATGTACCGGAAGAAATGAAGAGTCGCGCCCGGAAAGAAGCACAAGGGTACTATGCTCATTGTACCGCTCTGGACCGTTGTGTAGGGGATCTGCAAGAGACTCTGCAGGAAACCGGTACGGCAGAGGATACGATCTTCGTCTTTACTTCCGATCACGGTGAGATGCTCGGCTCGCAAGGCCAGCCGCCCAAGCGTAAGCAACGTCCCTGGGATGAATCCATTCGTGTTCCTTTCCTGTTACGCTATCCTGAAGTCAGCGGCCATAAGGGGCACTCGGTAAAGGCACCGATCAATACTCCTGATATCCTGCCGACGTTGCTGTCGCTTGCGGGAATCAAGGTTCCAGAGACATTAGAAGGAGAGGATCTTTCACGGTTTGTTCTCGACAGGAAAACTCAGGAAGATCGGGCCGCTCTGTTCATGAATGTATCCCCCTTTGATTCGCCTGACCGAAAAGCATTCAGGGGAATACGCACCTCACGATATACTTATGTCTGCAATCCAGACGGTCCGTGGCTGCTGTACGACAACCGGGTTGATCCATACCAGATGAATAACCTGGTTGGCGTGGCTAAACATGCCGGGTTGCAGAAGAAACTGGAGGACAAGCTTCAATCCAAACTCCGGCAGACAGGTGATAAATTCCACCCAAAACAACACTATCTGGAAGAATGGGGTTATAAAGTGAATCGTAATGGCGCTATTCCGTACTTCTTCCAAGGTAAAAAGCCGGATCATTTCAAGGTGCAGAGCCCCATGAACAAACCTAAAAAATTCTAGATGAGGAAATCATGAAACCATATATCACTGCACCAGCCAGAACCATCCTGGCCCTGGCGGTCATCTGTGCGTTTGTCGGTTGTGCAGATAGGGACCACAGACCAGCCGCCGGCTTCGAAGGGAACAATGTCTCTAAATCAAAGTCATTCCATACGGTTTCACCGGAGGCATTTGTTAATCCTCCAATGGAAGCCAGGCCCGGTGCGTACTGGTGCTGGCTGAACGGCACGGTTGATCATGAGCAGATGACCCGCGAAATGGAAGAGGCCAAGGCGCTGGGTATGCGCGGTTTTGAGATTTGGGATATCGGCGTGTACCGGCCTGTCAATATGGTTCCTGCCGGTCCGGCTTTTCTTGGCGAAGAATCCTTAAAAAGCATCAAACATGCGATGACCGAAGCCAAGAGGCTTGGACTCGAACTCAATATGATTGCGGCCAGCAGCTGGAACGCCGGCGGCGCCTGGGTCAGGAAATCAGACGGCAGCAAGAGGATCGCAAGCAGTTCTCTTGCGGTAACAGGACCACAAAAATTGAATGCTGTACTTCCCCTGCCCTGCGATAATGAAACCTACTATTCTGACATCTCTGTGCTGGCAGTTCCACAGTCCGAAGACAAAAAGCTTGCTTCACCTGATCTCGGGATAGATTTGACTGATAAAATGAACGACAAGGGGGAGCTTAAATGGGATGTCCCCGAAGGGAACTGGACAATCCTGCGATTCGTCTGCCGCGGCACAAATCAGCGGCTGATAGTTCCGAGCCCCAATTCCGATGGTCTGCTGATCGACCATCTCAGTGCCGACGCAACCGAAAGACACATGAAACACATGATAAACAAGCTGGGAGAAATTGATCCGGGACATAACATCCTGAAAATCATGTCCCATGACAGCTATGAACTGGATGCAGCAAACGACTGGACCGAGGATTTTACAGACGAGTTTAGAAAACGGCGTGGTTATGATCCCGGTAAATACCAGCTGCTGCTTGAAGGCTGGACGCTGGATGATTCGGATGTGCAAGCCCGCTTCCTGGCCGACTATCGGAAGACCGTGGGCGATCTGACGGTGGAACGGCATTTCCGAGTAAGCCGTGAAGTTCTGAATCGTCACGGCATGGAACTCTGCGCCGAGGCAGGTCACGGCGGTTTTCCGCGGGTCGATCCGATCTGGGCACTGGGCCAGGCCGATATTCCGAGAGGTGAATTCTGGAATGGCAAACGTTTCTGGGTAACCAAAGAGGCGGCCAGCGCTGCCAACCTCTATGGACGCCGCTTCGTCGATTCGGAATCCTTCACCGGTTGGCGCCACTGGCTGGACGGTCCCCTGCACTACAAGCAGCTCTTTGATGTCGCCCTTTGTGCGGGCCTGAATCGCCTGACTTTTCATACTTTTACCCACAATCCGCCTGAAGCGGGACTGCCCGGTTACGTATACCACGCCGGTGAACATTTTAACGCCAACAACACGTGGTGGAAGCAGTCCGGACCGATGCTCCTATACATGGGACGCTGCTCATATATGATGCAGCAAGGCGATTTTATAGCGGACGTCTGTTTTTACTACGGCGATCAGGCACCAAACCTCGTGCCTTCCCGCCGGATCGATCCCAACATCAAGCCCCTCTACACACTGGACAAATGCCTGCACTGCGGACGTCCGGTACCAATAGATTTTCGACCACTGGGCAGCGGATACGACTACGATTACATAGATGCAAACTCAATCATCAATCGCATGAAGGTCGATCTCGAAACCGGGCAGCTGGTTGTGGGTGATATGAGATACAGAGTGATGGTCCTGCCCAGTCACGATCATATTAACCTCGCTGTATTACAAAAAATCCGCACCCTGGTAAAAGAAGGTGCGACCATACTGGGGCCGGTTCAACCGATACGCACCAATTCTCTTACCGATTATCCAAAGGCTGACCTGGAGGTCGGGAGAATCGGCAGAGAACTCTGGGGAGAAAAATCTGCGGCTGCTGATTCATTGCCCCGCAGCAGTACATTTGGTAAGGGCACCGTTTACACCAATGGGACTTCGCGTCAGGTACTGGCACAATTGGGCGTAAAACCCGACTTTACCGTACTGCAAGGCAGCTCTCAGGAAGGACCCCAGCGAATTGATTATATTCACCGCCGCACAAATAATGCCGACATCTATTTTGTCTGCAATAGCGCAAAGGAAACAAAAAAAGTGCTCTGCCGGTTCCGTGATGCTGAGGGAAGACCGGAAATCTGGTATCCCGTCTCAGGTGAGATATGTTCGCCCAAGGCCGTCAGCCGCCAGCCCGACAACTCCTGCAACATTGAGCTGGAGCTTCCGGCAGTCGGATCGGTTTTCGTCGTATTTCGCCGGGATGGTCAGGCACCGAAAAGAACCGGCGATCTCTTTGGAGACTCATCCGTAAAAAAGACTCCGATCAAAGGAAAATGGACGGTGAAGTTCCAGCCCGGCAGGCTTGCACCCGAATCTGTTGAATGGAACGAACTGATTGACTGGACAAGTTCGGAAAAGCCCGGCATCAAGTATTTTTCAGGCACCGCAACCTACTCAATTCAGTTTGAAATGCCAGGGGCTGCTTCCGCAGACTTCTGGCTGGACCTCGGGAAGGTAAACGAAGTCGGCGAAGTAAGTATTGACGGGCAAAGTCTCGGAACCGTCTGGACCTTTCCTTTCCGCGTAAAAGTCCCGGCAAAACTGCTCAGTAAAGGCTCCCACATCCTCGAAGTGAAAGTCACCAACGTCTGGAATAATCGCCTTGTAGGCGACCGGTTCCTTCCTGAAGAAGAGCGCATAACCCGCACCAACATGCAGGGGCAGCATACAAAAAGCAGCCCGCTGGTTCCCTCGGGCATGTTAGGGCCGGTAACTCTTCAGCCGGTAAGGCAATACTGAGATGCTGTTTCATAAGGAAAATACACAAATCCGGAGGAAATAATTCAGAATCAACTTTGTGAATCATTTTATATTGGAGTATCAAATGGGTTATAGCACTCGGAGGGATTTTCTTAAAACAGTTGGATGGGGCGCCTTGGGAATATCTCTTAAAGCCTGCCGGTCCTCAGGGGAAAAAAAACAAAGACCAAACATCGTGCTCATCACAGCCGATGATATGAACTATAATTCTCCCGGCTGCTACGGATCCACTATTCCGGTAATCACTCCCAATATCGACCGCCTGGCTGAAGAAGGGATGCGATTCTCACATGCTCATGTCAATATCGCTGTCTGTCAACCCTGCCGGCAGTCTCTCTTGACAGGACGCTACGCATTCCGGCATGGAGGTGAGGGTTTCAATCCCATTTGGCTCGAGGTCCCGACCTTGAGCGAACAGCTGAGAGCAGCCGGATATTGGAATGGAATTCTGGGTAAAGAAAAACACCTCAAACCGGACAGCAAGTTCTGTATGGATTATGTGCGCGGAGAGAAGGCGTTGGCTTCCGGAATGGGAATCGGACGGGATCCGGCCAAATATAAGGCATTCGCGCGGGAATTTTTCAACCAGGCCTGCGCCAGAGGTAAATCCTTTTTTCTTATGGCCAATGCTCATGATCCCCACCGGCCGTTTGCAGGAAGCAAAAACGAGAAAAAAAGCTGGGGAAAAGATTTACCGGAAGTGAGGCGATGGATCACCGAAAAAGAGGTCATCGTCCCAGGATTTTTACCAGACATACCTGATGTCCGAAAGGAAATCGCTCAATATTACACATCCGTCTATCGGTGCGATGAGGTAGTGGGCAGCATACTTGAAGCCCTGGACGAATCGGGCTGTAGAGAGAACACTCTAGTCATGTTCTTAAGCGACAATGGGATGTCCTTCCCCTTTGCCAAAGCTAACTGTTATTTGAACAGCACCAAAACCCCCTGGATCGTACGCTGGCCGGGAAAGATCCAAGCGGGTTCTGTAAACCACAAGGATTTTATATCTGGAATAGATTTCATGCCGACCGTTCTAAAGATCGTGGATCTCCCCCAAATAGATGGGATGGATGGACGGTCTTTTGTCCCATTGCTTCAAGGGAAGAGCCAACCCGGAAGAGATTCCGTATTTACCGAGTTTCACCAGACATCCGCTAAAAACAGATATCCTATGCGCTGTGTTCAAACAGTCCAGTTCGGCTATATCTTTAATTTCTGGCCGGATGGCCAAACAAAAATGACAATGGATTCAACAAGTGGATTGAGTTTCAAAGCTATGCAGAAAGCCGCGCTGAAAAACAAGGAGATTGAATCACGGGTTAGACTTTTCTCCTATCGGATTCCTGAAGAGTTCTATAAGTTAGATTCAGATCCGGATGCTCTGGAAAACCTCATCCAAAACCCCCGGTTTTCGGATGAAATTGAGGTTTTTCGCAAGAGGCTTGAAGCGTACATGGCCAAGACCGGCGACCCTGCCCTTGAAGCTTACCGCCACCGGAAGAATCAGGACGAAATCGCCCGATTCATGCAGGAGCAGAGGATAAAATCAGGGAAAAAGAATATTCCCTAAAAGAGGCTTCGATAACAAGATGAAAATAATGGTCATTATTATTAAAAAATGTAAAGTTTTTGTTTATGCAATAGCACTTATAGGGGCATCATTGTGTATGGCTTTTCAACTGGACACAACTGGTGAAAAGAAAGTATATCCTGGCGCCGATGAACGAACGCCATCCTATTCGCAGTACTTTTCATGGATAAACAACACCAACGAGGGAAGTACCGAAGAGCAAACAATGGTGAATCTTGATTTTTTTAAGTGGCTGCACGATGAGTATGGAATGGTGCTGGATATTTATGTAATAAGTGCCGGGGCGATAGACAAGGCAGGCAGGTACGGCAAAATGGATTCGGATGCTTTCCGGCGTCAGTTCCCCAACGGCTTTGGACCCATTTACGAAAAGGCAAAAACAATGGGCACGCGGCTGGGTACATGGGGCGGCCCGGACGGATTTGGCAATACGCCCGAAGAGGAACAGGCGCGGATCGACATGATGGTCAAACTCTGCCGGGACTATGAGTTTATACTGTTAAAGTTCGACGGGGTTGTCGGCGGGCTGCGTCCTGAAAAACAGGATGCTTTTGTCCGTATGATGACCGAATGCCGCAAATACTCGCCCGACCTGATTCTCCTGAACCACCGGCTCAAGCTCGGCAAAGGTCTGCCGCACACGACAACCTATCTTTTGGGCGGGGCAGAAACCTATATCGACGTCCATATGGTCAATGACCAGACCGCTCCACACCACCGGGCCGGAGCCATTGCCCGCCGGGTTGTGCCGAACCTGGTGAGGCTTACCGAGGATCACGGCGTCTGCATCTCATCCTGCCTGAATTACTGGGAGGACGATTTGATGCTGCAGGCTTTTAACAGGAACCTTATTCTTGCGCCCCAGCTTTACGGCAATCCGTGGTTTTTGCGTGATAATGAGTACCCGAAGCTGGCGAAGATATTTAACTTAGCCAGAAAATACCGTGACATACTTGTCGATGGAATGGTTTTACCCGAGGAAAGTTATGGCGAAAAGGCTGTTTCCCGCGGCAATGAGAGCACGCGATTGCTCACCTTAAGAAACCTTAGCTGGATCCCGATCATCTGCAAGATCAAACTTGACGAAGAGATCGGCTTGTCAACCGGAACAGACATTGAGCTTCGGCAGTATTTTCCAACCGAACGAGTGATCGGAACTTTCGAAAAAGGTGACGTTGTCGCTGTCGAGGTTTTGCCGTTCAGGTCCTGTTTGCTGATGGCGACTTCAAAGCAAACCGAGTTTGGGATCAGAGGCTGTGATTTCGAGGTGGTTCGGGATGTGCCCGGTAAACCAGTGCAAATAAAGCTTTTGGCTGCGCAAGGTGAAAAACGAAATATAGAACTGATTGCCGGTAACAGAAAGTTCAAATCGGCTCAGATATCCGGACGCCGCTTTGATGGTCTTGTCAAAGGCACAAGCGCGGCAATATCCTTTCCCGGTACCCCGCTTAAGGAAAAGTACCACCGAAAACTCGGCGACTTAACGCCCTGCGATGTACCCGCTGATGCCGAGGCCCTGTACGAAGCGACATGTTTTGCCGCGGACAACAATGCCCTTGAAGTTCGCGCTCTGCAGCGGTCCGGCCCTTCACAGGTACCGCTAGTGCAAAAGGCAAGAGAGGCTTTTCTCAAGCAGGAACTGTTTATCGAAAGAGGACTGTGGGACAAAAACATGTTTGACGGCGATGATGAAACTTCATTTTATGTTGCCCGTAGAGTTGGGGTAGCACCGCTTTATGGCGGTGCACTGCGTATTGACTTTGGCAAGGTGATTTTCCTCGACAAACTTATCGTCAGGACGGGCAGCGAGCATGCGCTTCAGCCATTCAAGTACGATGAGACCATTACGGCCTATGTTTCGAGCGATCTAAAAAACTGGACTGCAGTGAAAATAGTAGCGGATAAGGAAATCGTGATGAACCTTAACCCGAAGACAAAACTGCGATATGTCCGCTTCAACGGTACTCCTGATAAGGTAGTCGAGATCGAAGGCTCCCTCGGCGGTGAAAAGCTCGACCGTTCCAAATGGCACGCGTCAAACCTTTTTGCTCGCTATTCCCGCATCAGACCCAAGAAAGCATGGCGGCATTCCTTTACTCTTGGCGAGATCCCGAAGGGGAGTTACCTTGCTATCGCTTTGAACGGCGAGCACGGTATAGAAGGCGCTTACGCGGCGATCCGTGTAAACGGCGAACCCATCGGTGCGCCGGATAGAAGCGTGTCTTTTCCCTCCAATACCTGGGAATATCCGCCGCGCAAAAGGTCCTCCAACTATACCTATTACATTCCGCTGACAGAGGATATGAAAGGGGCGAATATCGATGCTGTTGTTTTGGGAATGAAAAATGGTTTGGATAATTTCAAGCCGGAGGTGTGGATAACCGCCTATCCGGCACCTCTGAGTGAACAGATATTGACATTGATCGAAGAATAAAATGAAATGTCGATTTAATGATTGAGGACACAACAGTGAAGTTAAGAAATATTTTGTACAGTTTGTTATTGATTATAACTATTACAGGCGAAATCAGCTTGTCCAAAGATGCAGGCACGGCAAGCCGTTCGCCTCGAATTGTGAATATAATAAATTTCATTCGGCAGTGCGAACCGCGTATTGAATGGATAACTGAGGATGTTCTGTACGAGACTGTTGTCGAGCAGATAAAAATCATGAAGAAGCATCAACTAAAAGGAACTTTTCTTCTTCAGTATGATGCGCTTATAGATGCCAGATACCAGAAACTGCTTAAGGGATTGCCCTCCGATATGTTCGAGATCGGAGCCTGGTGGGAAATTCCGCAACCTCTGGTAGAAAAGAGCGGTTACCAGTGGCGCGGGCGGTTTCCCTGGGACTGGCATGCTGATGTTGGTTTTGCAACCGGTTACTCGCCAAAAGAAAGAGAGGCACTGACGGATACATATATGGCCGACTTTAAAAAGGTTTTCGGCACCTATCCGAAATCGGTAGGGTCATGGTTCATCGATGCTCACACATTGCAGTATATGTTTGATCGCTACGGCATTGTTGCTTCGTGTAACTGTAAGGACCAGATAGGGACCGATGGATACACCATGTGGGGCGGCTATTGGAACCAGGGATATTACCCCAGCAAGAACAATGCCTATATGCCCGCCCAGAATGCCGAAAATCAGATCCCGGTTCCAATATTCAGGATGCTCGGCAGTGATCCTATTCATCAGTATGATAATGGCCTTGGAGGAAAGGTTCAACGCGTTGTCTCACTTGAACCTGTATATAAAAAGGGTGGAGGAAACTCTGACTGGTGTGAATGGTACTTCAGGGAGTTTGTTGACGGTGCAGCTATGGAATATGCATATGTTCAGACCGGCCAGGAGAATTCATTTGCATGGAAGAGAATGAGCGAAGGATTTAATATTCAGATACCTTTGATCGCAAAACTGAGAGATGAAGGTAAGGTCAGGATCGAAACACTTGCCGAATCGGGTGCATGGTTTAAAGAAAAATTCAGTATTACTCCTCCCACTTCTGTTACAGTACTCAGTGATCATTCGGAAAAAAATCTCAAAACAGTATGGTTCAACAGCCGTTTCTTTAGGGCTAACCTCCTTTGGGAGAAAGGGACCTTACGTTTCAGGGATATTCATGTTTTTGATGAAGAGATGAAATCTGATTACCTGACTCAAAAGGGAACCTCAAGTAAATGTGATTATTACACTCTTCCTGTTGTCGATGGTTTTGTATGGAGTTCTGAAGATTTAATTGCCGGACTGAGATTTAAGGCTCTATCAAATGATAGTATCATAGATATAAAAGGAGGGAATCCTGTTATCGATGACAGTATAAAAGGTAAGCTTGCTGTAAGCTGGCCAGTTACAACTCCTGAGGGTGTAGTAAAAATTGTTTTTGACGAGAAAAGCATATATGCCTCGTTGGAAACCAAAAACAAGGAAAACTGGTTCCTGGAACTCACCTATGATAATGCAAGGGAAATTCCTTTCGAGAAGATATATAGAAAAAGCCTGGATTATAAGTTCAGAGGATTTGACTACTCTGTATCACTGAAATCCGGTACTTTTACCGGGGAAACCGGATCATATCTGAGAATTATGCCGAATAGGGGAAGCATATTATTATGGCTCTCTGAAAATATTAACTAAGAAATAGAGGATACATTATATGAATTGCTTTCCAAGAATCATTCTGATTCTTACAGTTTTATTACTGTCATGTTCTAATAATGAACAAAGTAACAAAGAAGTATTATTTGAAAAACTGTCTGAGGAGTTTTTCAGCCCCTCTGATTCTTACCGTCCCGGTGCTTTCTGGTGCTGGCTTAATGGTAATATAACAAGGGAAGCCATTACACGTGACCTCAGGGAGATGAGTGAAAAGGGAATGGGAAGGGCAGAGATATGGGATGTCGCAGCTGTGAATAATCCGGATGGCTATATTCCGGCAGGCCCTGCCTTTTTAAGTGACAGCTCCGTTAAAATGATCAAATATGCCCTGGATGAAGGGGAAAAATTCGGTATAAAAATTGGAATGATTGGATCAAGCGGATGGAATGCAGGAGGAACTTGGGTTAAACCTGAATGGGCATCCAAAGCATTGTATTATTCCACTCTGACAATCAGGGGGCCTGTAAAAGATCATATTGAAATTCCATTTCCCGAACTACCATCCCAGTGCCCAAAAGATACAAATGGACAGCCTGTATTCTTTAGAGAAGTAGCCGTTCTGGCCCTACCCTACCTTAAAGAAAAGAAGATTTTGAATATCGGGGAAATTATTGATTTGAGTGATAAGCTCATTGAAGGTCATATTACTGTTGACCTACCGGAAGGAGATTGGACTATAATGAGGTTTATCTGCTCAAATAACGGTCAGAGACTGATCGTGCCATCCCCAAATTCAGGAGGGCTTTTCATCGACTTTCTGGATCCTGAGGCAACCAGAAAACATCTGATGCATTTCATGGAAAGACTGGGAATAAAATCCGGGAAGAATTTAAAAGGTGGTCTGGCATATATTGAATTTGACAGCATGGAACTGACCGAAGGAATACCATGGACGGATTCTATGCCCGGGGTTTTTAAAGAAGGGAGAGGTTATGATCTGATCAAATACATCCCGATACTGGCCGGATGGAAAATACAGGATGAGACGGAAAGGTTTTTATATGACTGGAAAAAGACGATCAGTGATCAACTAATATTCAGCCATTATACTACGGGAAGAAAGTTTCTCAAGGAATACAACGTTGACCTTGTTGCCGAAGCAGGCGGGCCCGGACCTCCTACTTGGAGCACCTGCCCGGTTGATGCATTAAAAGCACTGGGTAATGTAACGGTCCCCCGCGGCGAATTCTGGGTACGGCACAGGGATATATTCCTTGTGAAAGAAGTAGCCAGCGCATCTCATATTTATGGGAGAAATATTGTTGATGCCGAATCATTCACCACCTGGAGAAGATGGAAAGACAGTCCCTATGATCTAAAAAAAATAGTTGATCGGGCATTCTGCGAAGGATTAAACTGCGTTACTTTCCATACATTTGCAAGTACACGCCCGAAAGATGGCTTGCCGGGAAGAACCTATCATGCCGGATCTGATATTAATCATGCAAATACCTGGTGGAATAAGTCTAAACCCTTTATGGATTATCTTGCAAGATGCAGTTATATGCTTCAGCAGGGTTTATTTGTAGCCGATGCCTGCTATTATTATGGGGACCAGGCCCCTAATTTTTACCCGGCTTACCATGTCGTTCCTAAAAAAATTATTCCAGAAAGCCTCGGGCAGGGATATGATTATGATGTGGTCAACAGCGATGTGATCCTGAACCGAATGTCGGTCATGAATGGGAGGATCGTATTACCCGACGGACTTAGTTACTCCCTGCTGGTATTGCCAGACCAGGATCACATTCCCCTCAAGGTTCTTCGTAAACTGGAACAGCTGGTCAAAGACGGAGCAACAGTTATCGGGAAGAAGCCCATCAAAGTTCCATACCTGAACAATTACGTGGAAGAGAACACCGAACTATCAGCTCTGACTGATAAAATGTGGAAAGGAATTGATGGAAAGAAAAATAAGATCAATGCATATAGAAAAGGTAGAATAGTTTATGGGCTTAGCGCAAAGGAGCTTCTATCCTCTGAAGGGATCGGGAAAGATTTCAGTTCCGAAGCTCCTGAAGATCTGGATTATATACACAGACACTCCGGAAAGACTGATATCTACTTTGTCCGGAATACCTCAGGAGAGTATTTTTCCGGAAACTGTTCGTTCAGAGTTAGGGACAAATACCCGGAACTGTGGGATGCGTCCACCGGGAAGCAGTTTGGTGTAGAGGAGTTTACAGAAGCTGATGGAAAGACAAATATCACACTTGAATTGGAGCCAGGCGCTTCGGTTTTTGTGGTATTTAGTGAAAATAAAAGGTTATTACCGGTTATTCCCGAAAAATCATCAGGTGATTATAAAACCATGAGTATCGACGGAAGCTGGAGGGTGACCTTCCCGGAAGGCTGGGGAGCTCCCCCGGTGGCAAACTTCGACAGGCTAATTTCCTGGACAGAATCAGAAGATGAGGGAGTTAAATATTTCTCCGGAACGGCCTCCTATCATAAAACTATTATCATACCGGAGGAACTTATTGAGAATAGTGCATCGATTGAGTTAAACCTGGGAGAGGTTTGTGATGTGGCAGAAGTATTCCTGAATGGTGAATCTGCGGGAATACTGTGGAAGGAACCCTACCGTCTCGATATCACAGATATGGTACAAACTGGTGAAAATGAATTGAAGGTCGAAATTGTAAATCAATGGGTCAACAGACTTACGGGAGATATGCTCTCAGATCCCGGGAATCGTTTTTGCCGCACTAATCAACCATATATTACAAGCGATGACATGGGCTATGATAATTGGATAGAAGATAGTGATGAAACTTTCAGATTGAAAGCTTCAGGTTTGATGGGTAAAGTAGAGATCTTATTTACGAACAAAAATGAATAGACGTGATTTTTTAAAATATGCCGGCGCCACAGCTGTAGGTGCATCTTTGCCGGGCTGTGTGTCTGATCAGAAACGAAAACGATCCCATACCAACTTCGTGATCATCTTTACTGACGACCAGGGATATGCCGATGTCGGCAGTTACGGTGCAAAGGGATTTACTACACCTAATCTCGATCAAATGGGCAAAGACGGTGTTCGGTTCAGCGATTTTTATGTTTCGCAGGCAGTATGCAGCGCATCGAGAGTGTCGCTAATGACGGGCTGCTACTCTAACCGTGTAAGCATTCTGGGTGCGTTATTCCCGGATGATAATTACGGTCTTAACCCGCAAGAGGATACCATCGCCGATGTGCTGAGGAAGAAGGGATACACTAGCGGGATTTTTGGCAAGTGGCATCTCGGACATCACAAAGACTTCCTGCCGCTTGCCCAGGGATTCGATGAATACCTCGGGCTTCCTTACTCTAACGATATGTGGCCGGTTGGATTTGACGGTAAGCCTGCCACAAAGGGACACAGGGCAAAGATGCCGCCGCTGCCATTGATCGACGGTAGCGAAAAAGTTGATGAGATACGAAACCTCGAAGATCAGTCCACTTTGACCACTCGATACACCGAACGTGCGGTCAAGTTTATCGAAAAGAATAAAGATAAGCCATTTTTCCTCTATGTTCCGCACTCTATGCCGCATGTGCCGCTTGGTGTGTCGGATAAGTTCAAGGGCAAGAGCGAACAGGGCATGTATGGCGATGTAATCATGGAGATCGACTGGTCGGTTGGCCAGATACTTAAGAGCCTCAGGGAAAACGGGCTTGACGATAATACGCTGGTTATCTTTGCAACCGATAACGGTCCGTGGTTGAATTATGGTAATCACGCAGGCTCGGCATTTCCGTTGCGAGAGGGTAAGATGACAATGTTCGACGGCGGGGCGAGGGTTCCCTGCATCATGCGATGGCCGGGTAAGATAAAACCAGGCACAGTCTGTGAGAAGATGGCGTCAACGATTGATTTATTGCCGACTATCGCCGGGATCGCCGATGCGCCGCTGCCGGAAAAAAAGATCGATGGAGTGAACATCCTGCCGCTGCTAAAAGGTAAGAACGAAACCCCGCGGGATGTGTTTTACTTTTACTATGTAAACGCTCTCCAAGCTGTACGGCAGGGCCGCTGGAAACTGCATTTCCCGCATTCGTATCGCAGCTATGAAGGCGTTGAACCTGGCAAAAACGGCTATCCGGGATCGAGGATCAATCGCACGACGGAGTTGGAGCTTTACGATCTTAAAAACGATATCAGTGAGAAGAATAATGTCATTGATCAACATGGAGATGTTGTAAGACGACTTGAAAAACTCGCTGAAAAAGCCCGCCGGGAACTTGGCGACAGCCTTACGAAACGAAAAGGCCAAGAGATAAGGCCTGCGGGTAAATTGCAGTGTTATTATTAATAAGGCATAAGGGATAAATAGAAATACGAAGTACTTATGGAAACGAAATTTAAGAGAGTTTTAATTGCGATTTGTGTAATCGGGCTGGTTGTCAGCGGATGTTTGTGTGTTAAATCAAGACAAACGAAAACAGAAGCCGTTCATATGGCTAACGGAATTAAAATTGGCGAGGTGGATTCTACTTCAGCCATTGTCTGGGCGCGTCTGACAAAACATCCCGAACGCAATAGTAACGGTACGCCTTTTCCTGATCGCAAAAATCCCAGGGATGCTAAGAATCGCGGGGAATATGTTTACGACCTTGAAAAAATGGAAGCGGCTGTTCCGGGCGTCAAGGGTCAGGTGCGGCTTACATACAGGCCGGCTGGAAGCAAAAAACAAAAAAAGTTAACCGCCTGGCAGTGGGTTTTGCAAGATAAGGATTTTACACGCCAGACGAAACTTGAAGGGCTTTTGCCTGGGACAAAATATTCGATAATGGTAGAGGGACGCGGCAGTCAAAACGGTAAGGTCACATGCAGAGTAGAGGGCGGGTTTAAGACGGCTGCCTTAACTGATACGCCGGCGAAAATTCGCTTTACAGTCGTGACGGGGCAGGATTATCCTCGACGCGACGACCCGATGAACGGTCATAAAATATATCCGCATATGCTAGGGCTAGGCCTGGATTTTTTTGTACACACCGGTGATATTGAGTACTACGACAAGCCCGGCCCTTATGCCGATAACGTTGAGTTAGCACGGTTTAAATGGAACCGGATATACGCGATGCCGTTTCAGCGGGCGTTCCATAACAAAACGGCCAGTTACTTTATCAAGGATGATCACGACACGCTGAGGAATGACTGCTGGCCGGGGCAGAGCTATGGCAGGGATCTGACGTGGGAGGACGGACTTGCGATCTTTCGCGAGCAGGTTCCCATGGGGGACAAGACTTACAGAACCGTACGCTGGGGTAAGGATCTGCAGATATGGCTGGTTGAGGGAAGGGATTTCAGGAGTTCTAACAACATGGCCGATGGGCCCGACAAGACTATCTGGGGTGAGCGGCAAAAAAAGTGGTTCTTCGATACTGTCCAGAAATCGGATGCGACATTTCGTATTCTGATAAGCCCGACGCCGATCGTAGGGCCCGACCGCAAAAGTAAAAACGATAACCATGCCAACAAGGGTTTTACACATGAGGGCGATCAACTGCGTAAGTTCATCGGCAAGCAGAAGAATATGTTTGTCGTTTGCGGAGACCGGCACTGGCAATACGTATCGGTCGATCCGGCCACGGGTACAAAAGAATATTCCTGCGGACCAACCTCCGATAAACATGCTGAGGGATTCAAGGAAGAAGACAGGTTGCCCAAACATCGGTACCTGAAAATAAAAGGCGGGTTTTTGTCTGTGACTGTAGAGAGAGTTAACGACAAGCCGACGATCATCTTTCGGCATCACGGAGTCGATGGAAGCGTCTATAACGAAGATATCATCACCCAGAAAGAATTAAATGTAATCAGGATCAATGAGCGCTAAATTGAAAAACGAAGGAAAATCATGAACAGACGAAGGTTTCTTGAAAATCTTGGAGTCGGTATCGCAGCATTAACTTTGCCGGGATGCAATGCGTCGTCTCAAAAAAAATCAGGTGGTGCTTCGACAGATGCTCGACCCAACATTATTTTGGTCATGACAGATGATCAGGGTTATGGCGATCTTGCCTGTCACGGACATCCTTTCATAAAGACCCCCAATCTGGACAAGCTTTATAACCAGAGTACGCGCTTTACTGACTTCCATGCCAGCCCGACATGTGCTCCCACCCGGTCGGCGCTCATGAGCGGGCGGGCACCCTTTAAAAACGGTGTGACCCATACAATTCTTGAACGCGAACGCATGGCGCTCAGCGCCACGACCGTTGCTGAGGTATTGAAAACAGCCGGTTATACCACCGGTATCTTTGGCAAATGGCATCTTGGCGATGCTGATGCTTATCAACCGGATAGACGCGGCTTCGATGAAGTGTTCATTCACGGTGCCGGCGGTATCGGGCAGAACTATGCCGGCACTCAAGGGGCCGTTCCGGGCACCGATTATTTCGATCCGATCATTAAACACAACAATACCTTTGAGCAAACAAGAGGATATTGCACAGATATCTTCTTTCAGCAGGCACTGTCGTGGATAAAGCAGAACAAAGATAAACCATTTTTTGCCTACATACCGACAAACGCCCCTCATGGACCATTTAAAGTGGCTGATAAATATAAAGCATTGTATCAAGATAAATGCAACGACAAGTCCGCAGCATTTTACGGGATGATAGCCAACATCGACGAGAACATGGGGCTGCTCATGAAGAAGCTGGATGAATGGGATCTTGCCAACGATACGCTGCTTATTTTTATGACCGACAACGGATCTTCAGCCGGTACATATAACTGTGGCATGAAAGGAAAGAAGGGTACCGTTAACGAAGGCGGGACCAGGGTGCCTCTGTTTTTCAGGCTGCCCGGCAAGATCAAAGCAGGTGTTGATATAGATCGTTTAGCGCGACACTATGATTTGTTTCCGACATTGGCTCAGTTCGCCGGTGCGAAAATCCCGCAGTCACTGAACCTCGACGGTCGAAACTTAAAACCCTTGATCGATAATCCCGGGGCTGACTGGGACGATCGATATACCTTTTTTCACAAAGGCCGATGGAATAAGAAAAATGCACCGAAACGATGGGGTAAAGGAAACACTGATCCTGATAAAGCAAAATATAAAGGTTTTGCCGTGCGAAGTGAGAAATGGCGTCTTGTCGGTAAAAGTGAGCTCTATAATATCGACACTGATCCGGGAGAACAAAATAACGTAGCCGATGAAAATCCTGGAATCGTTCAAAAAATGCTCAAAGCGTATGAGAAATGGTGGGATGAAGTAAGGCCCTTAATGGTAAATGAAGATGCTTCATTAGATACAGGAAAACCGTTCATCGAGCAGTTCGAAAAACAAAAAGCAGAAAAGGGTATTCCTCTGTGGAAATCCCGGTTGGAGAAATAGGCTGTGCTAGAAAACTCGATCTGGCTTATTTGTTTTAAAATAAACAAATAGAAACAAAATGATTATAAACACGAAAATTTATAAATATCTCATTGTCTTTGCAGTCTTAATCTTGTTTCAGGACTCAAAGTCTGCCTGGAATCATTATTGGAACTGGATGAAAAATTATTTGAAACGAATTATTATCACTTTCCTGTTACTGTCATTTTTCATAATACAATTAAGTTGCAGTAATGAAAGTAATAAATCAAAGAGTTCAAATGATACCTACAACTACCTGAAAGAAAATTTCAAAAGCCCTCCATCAAATTATGGAGTAAATTGCTGGTGGTGGTGGCTCAATGGGAATGTAACCAGAGAGGCAATTACCAGGGATTTAGAAGCCATGAAATCCAGGAATTTCCATGGAGCGATGATTTTTGACGCCGGAGGCCATAATCATCGAGGCAATAAAGATATACCGGCAGGTCCACTATTTGGGTCAGAAGAGTGGAATAAATTGTTCGTTTTTGCTCTGGATGAAGCAAAAAGGTTGGGATTAGAGATGGGTTTCAATATCCAGAGCGGGTGGAATCTGGGAGGTCCGAGGGTTACACCGCAACACTCAGCAAAGCAAATTACCTATTCGGAAACAAAAATATCGGGGAACAATAACATAACAAAAAAGTTGGAGTTGCCTGAAACCAAGAGGGACTTTTACAAAGATACTGTCGTACTGGCAATTCCTATAATAGCCACAAATAAAACGAACGAGCTAATTTCTGATTTGGATTTAAAACTTGGTTTTCATGAACTGGGCGGCTCTGCACCCGATACTCGTTTTATGTTAGGGAATACTCCTCGAAACAAGAAAAAGACAGAGGAAAAGACAACATACTTCGTAAAAAAGGAAGAGATAATAGATTTGACTTCCAAAATGGATAAAGATGGCAATCTAACCTGGGATGCTCCCGAGGGTGATTGGAGCATCATCAGGTTTGGTTATACCTGCACAGCCTCATGGGTTTCAACCTCGAGTGGCAACTGGCAAGGAAGCGTACTGGATTATATGAGTAAAGATGCATTTGATTTTTATTGGAACGATGTTGTAGAGCCCATCTTCAAAGCAGCCGGCAAGCATGTAGGAACTACACTCAAATACATGGAAACTGATAGTTGGGAATGTGGAGGTATGAACTGGACAGCTAATTTTCATGTAGCGTTTAAGAAATATCGGGGTTACGATATTGTAAGCTATTTACCCATAGTTGCCGGTTATGTGATAGACGACACTACCACCTCCAACGCATTTTTGGCGGATTTCAGAAAGACCTTAGGCGACTTGGTGGCCTATAATCACTACGCCCAATTTTCGAATTATGCACATAAGTACAATATGGGTATACAGCCCGAATCGGCCGGACCTCATGCCGGACCCATGGATGGAATAAAGAACTATGGATTCAGTGATATTGTGATGAGTGAATTTTGGTCGCCCTCGCCCCACCGTCCCAGGCCGAATAATCGCTTTTATCTCAAACAAGCCTCATCAGCAGCCCATATCTATGGTAAAAAGATTGTCGGGGCAGAATCGTTTACCACCATTGGTCCACACTGGAACGATGAGTTGTGGCACGATCAAAAGTCTGCATTTGATCACGAGATTTGTGCCGGACTGAACCGGATGTATTTTCATACTTTTACCTGCTCTCCCCCTGAGATGGGTTTGCCCGGACAGGAGTATTTTGCCGGAACACATGTAAATCCTCAAGTAACCTGGTGGGAACAATCTGGAGCATTTATTGATTATATGCACCGAACACAACTACTCGCACAGAAGGGAAAGTTTGTAGCTGATGTGCTGTATTATTATGGAGACCATGTACCCAATGTATTCCCTTTTAAATATTCCGACCCTGCCGGGGTACTGCCCGGCTTTGACTATGATGTAACAGATGAGACTGTCTTTTTGCAGCTCAAAATAAAAGATGGAAAAATAGCCGTTCCCGGTGGTGTAGAATATCGTGTTTTAGTTCTGCCTGACCATAAAATATTGTCAATGGCAGTATTGGAAAAAGTGGATGAACTGTTACAACAGGGGGCGCGGGTGATCGGCTACAAGCCGGAAAATTTAGTCAGCCTGGTTGGTGACGAAAAAGAACAAAAACGGTTTCATGAATTGGCAGATAAAATCTGGGGGAAAGAGCCAAGCAAAAAAGGAGAGAAGAAATACGGCGAAGGACATGTGGCCTGGGGTATTACGGCAAGAGAATATTTTCTTTCAAAAGGAGTGCCAGCTGACTTTAATGTTGAAGAAAGCAAGAGTAAAACCGATTACGATTATATTCACTACACCATAGGTGAGAGTGACGCTTATTTTGTAAGTAATCAGACCACTAAAAGACAAAAGATACATTGCCAATTCCGTATATCAGGATTTCAGCCCGAATTATGGGATGCATTAACCGGAGAAATTAGGGAAGCCAAAGCCTTTACCCAAAAAGATGGCTTAACCACAGTGCCTTTAACCTTGGAACCTTACGGGGCTCTCTTTGTGGTGTTCAATAAGGAGATAGGAAAAGATAGGCAGGGTGTCAAAGAGAGTAATTATGCGGATTACAAAACCGTAAAAGAGATCACCGGAGCGTGGGAAGTAAACTTTGATCCTGAATGGGGCGGGCCTGAGTCGGTAACGTTTCCTGAGTTAGCGGACTGGACAAAACATTCCGATGAAGGAATCAAGTATTACTCAGGTTCAGCCGTTTACAATAAGACATTTACCATTAACTTTGAACCAGAGAAGGATAAACGATACTTTTTGCGCTTGGAAAGTGTGAAAGACGTCGGTATCGCAGAAGTGAGAATCAATGGAAGAGACAAAGGCGTGCTCTGGACGAAACCGTTCAGAATGGAGATCAGTCGGGAACTGCAGATGGGAGAGAACGCCTTACAGATAAAGGTTGTGAATTCCTGGTACAACCGGGTAGCCGGTGATGAGATATTTCCCGGCAAGAAGCGATTCACCACAACCAACATTGTAGTAAAAAATGATTTTAGAGGAAGGCCGAGAGATGTGATACCATTGGAACCGTCAGGATTACTGGGACCTGTGACGATTGAGGAAGCTGTAATAAAAAAACAATAGGTATGAATGGTGGTGGACAGGTCCCGAAAGGATGGGGCTGGGTATTGGGTAAACGTTAGATTCTAGGAAGGAGAAACATTGGCAATAACAACGAGACGAGATTTTATGAGGGCTATGGGGCTTGGAGTTCTTTCGCTTAAAACATCTTTTTCTTATTGTGCCGATTATTCAAATGAACCGGATCGTCCCAATATTGTACTGATTCTTGCAGATGACTTGGGATGGTCTGATCTCGGATGCTATGGTGGCGAAATAGAAACCCCCAACCTTGATCGTTTAGCTAAGAAAGGTATTCGTTTCACGCAAGCCCACAACACGGCCAAATGCTTCCCTTCCAGGGCAAGCCTTCTGACAGGACTATACGCCCAACAAAACGGGATGGACAAGAAACCAGGGACATTCAGGAATTCTGCAACATTGGGCGATGTACTGCGTTCAGCAGGATATCGGACATTGGCATCCGGCAAGCACCATAGCATCCAGAACCTCTTTGATATGGGATTTGACCGTTATTTCGGGCTGCGTGACGGGGCCTGCAATTACTTCAATCCGGGAGAACAGCGTCCAGGCGAGCCGGTTCCGGGTGACAAGCATCCTCCGGGTGGTAAGAAGAGGGCATGGTGCATAGACGAGAAGACCTATATACCCTATACGCCCAAAGAAAAGGACTTCTATACAACGGATTATTTCACGAAGTACGCCCTTAACTATCTAGAAGAGTACAAGAACGAAGACAAGCCTTTCTTTCTTTACCTGGCTTATAATGCACCGCACGATCCCCTACAGGCATGGCCCGATGACATAAAGAAATACGAGAACAGGTACCATGACGGCTGGGAGCAATTGCGGGAGACGCGCTACAAACGTCAACAGAAAATCGGCATTGTTGACAAGAGCATGCCGCTCTCTGAGCCCGTGTACATGAGGTGGAGTGATTTGAGTGAGGCTCAACGTAAAACGGAAGCCAGGAAAATGGCTGTTTACGCCGCCATGATCGACCGAATGGATCAGAATATAGGAAAGGTCCTGGCCAAACTGGAAACGCTTGGGGAATTAGAGAATACACTCATAATATTTGCTTCCGATAATGGATGTTCGGCTGAAGTGCCGACACCTAAGAATTCGCGTGGGGAAATAGGAAGCATGTCCTGCTGGTCGTCGCTTGGCCGCAACTGGGCTAATGCCAGCAACACGCCCTATCGATACTTCAAGAACGACAGTTACGAAGGAGGTATTTGTACTCCTCTGATCACCTACTGGCCAAAGGGGATAAAGAATGGCGGGCGAATCACGGACTACAACGGACACTTCATTGATATCATGGCGACTGTTATTGATATCACCGGGGCTAAGTATCCCCGTGAACTTAGAGGCGACAGCGTTGTTCCTTATGAAGGTGAAAGCCTTGTTCCCGTGTTCAATGAAACAGAACGCCCGCGCAAGAAACCACTCTTCTGGCAGTGGCAAAACGGCAAGGCCATAATGAAGGACAATTGGAAACTGGTCTCAAAGAAGAAGGATGGGAAGGATAATTGGGAGCTGTTTGACATGGAGACGGATAAAACAGAAACAGCGGACCTTTCGGCTAAACATCCCGAAGTAGTTGCTGAATTGAAGTCGTTACACGAAGAATGGCTTATATATTGCGCTAAAGAGCAACGTTTGGCCCCCTGAACGGGGGAACAAAATGAACCTAAAAAAGTTATTTAAAGACGCATTCGAGGGGATTAAAAGTGAATTTAAATCGACG
>JAGLWV010000289.1 GCA_023133225.1 Candidatus Aminicenantota bacterium
CGTGTTTTTCTATCCCTGTAAGCATAGAGGAGAGCTCGCTCTACTGCTTCTTTAGCTGTGCGGTAGTTTCGACTTCGCGCTCCCCAATAGCCCTTCGCTAATTTTAATATTTTTGTCCTTCTCTCTTTTTTCCTGGATCCCCTTCTTACTTTCGGCATATTCTTCTCCTTGCTTCTCTATCAGAAATGGTTTTGGTGTTTGCCCTTAAAATTCATAAGGCAGCATCTTCTTGATTTTGCTTCGATCTGAATCCTTGATGAGCTCTGTTTTCCCTAACTTCCTCTTCCTCTTTGCTGACTTTTTTGTGAGAAGGTGACTTTTATATGATTTATTGTAAACGACCTTCTTTTTCCCCGTTACCTTGAACCTCTTTTGGGCTCCTTTATGCGTCTTTAGTTTTGGCATCTTTTCCTCCTGACTTTTTGGGGCTTATCCAAGCCGAAACTGCCCAGCTTTGTGCCCGAACGCCTCCATCCTGGAACCCCGCATCTTTGATGTCACCAAAAACCCTGTCTAAAAACTGTCGCGCCAGCTCTGGCTTAGCTCTTTCTCTTCCTCTCAACATGATTGTTATCTTCACTTTATTGCCATCTTCCAGGAACCGTTGGACGTGCCGCATCTTGAAATTGTAGTCGTGTATGCTGATCTTTGGCCTGAATTTAATCTCTTTGACTTGAATCTGCTTCTGGTGCTTCTTTGCCTCCTGAGCCTTTTTATGCAGTTCATAAAGATATTTTCCATAGTCCATGATCCGACACACCGGGGGATCGACCTTGGGAGCAATCTCGACTAAATCCAGCTCCTTCTCCTTTGCCATGGACAAAGCCTCCTCTAAAGACAGAATCCCGATCTGATTTTTATCCTCATCGATTATCCTGAGTTGTCTTGCTTGTATCATCTCATTTATCCTGTGGGGTTTTGCCTTCCTTACTCGACTCTGAAAAGTGCGCCTTCTAATGATCAACCTCCTTTAAAGATTCACAGTCAAAGATTTATTTTTACTCATTTCTTTTAATTTATCAAGAAATTCATCAATAATGATTTCCCCTCGATCTCCAATCGTATGGATTCTAAGGGAAGCTGTACCATTTGTGACTTCTTTATCTCCAACGATAAGAAGAACGGGGATCTTCTGGATCTCTGCATCCCGGATTTTATAACCAACTTTTTCCCGGCGAAGGTCAATTTGGGATCTTAACCCGTTTTCTTTGAATTTTTTATCCAAAGTGGATGCATAATCATTATGCCTATCAGCAATTGGAATAATGATCACCTGGACTGGAGCGATCCAAAAGGGGAAATTCCCTTTGTAGTGTTCTATCAAGATGCCAAAGAACCTTTCCAGCGAACCTAAAAGTGCTCTATGGATGAGAAAGGGGCTGTGGAACTTTCCATCTTCCCCAACATAACGCAACTGGAACCTTTCAGCCAGATTAAAATCAAGCTGGATGGTTGTACACTGCCAGGACCTGTTTAAGGCATCTTTCACTTTAATATCTATTTTGGGTCCGTAAAAAACTCCTTCCCCCTCATCCTCTCGAAATTCAAGCCCTGTTTGCTTTAGGGCTTTCTCCAGAGCCTGAGTGGCTTTGTCCCAATCTTCAAGTTTTCCCACATGTTTTTCGGGACGGGTAGAAAGAAAAACGTCATAATCCTTAAAGCCAAACGTCTTCAAAAGTCTTAAAGCTAAAAAAATGACTTTCTTGATCTCTTCTTCCAGTTGATCCGCCCGGCAGAAAATATGAGCATCGTCCTGGGTAAAGCCTCTGACTCTCATCAAGCCATGAAGAACTCCACTGCGTTCATAACGATAAACGGTTCCCATTTCTGCCCACCGCAAAGGGAGGTCACGGTAGCTTCGCTGCCGGGAGTTGTAAACCATGACGTGGAAAGGGCAATTCATGGGCCTGATCTCATACTCAATCCCTTCACTCAAGATAGGAGGGTACATGGCATCATAAAACTCAGTGTGTCCGCTTTTCCTCCAGACATCGAGTTTAGCCAGGTGGGGGGTGTAGAGAAAACCGTAGCCATCCTTTATGTGCTCTTCCCACCAGTAATTTTCGATGACGTGCCTGACAGTGGCTCCTTTTGGATGCCAGAGGACCAAACCGGCTCCCAAATTCTCGTTAAAACTGAAAAGATCCAGTTCTGCGCCGAGCTTGCGGTGGTCTCTCTTTTTGGCTTCTTCCATAAGGGTGAGATAGGCGTCTAAATCTTTCTTTTTAAAAAAAGAAGTTCCATAGATCCTTTGAAGCTGCTTTCCCTTCTCGTCTCCTTTCCAGTATGCTCCTGACACAGAAAGAAGTTTGAAGTGTTTGATGTGCCCCGTGGATGGAACATGGGGGCCCAAACAGAAATCGACAAAACTTCCCTGTTTGTAACAGGTTACCTCCTTATTGCCTTTCTCTTCGATGAGCTCGACTTTCAGCTCCTGCCCCTTTTCCTGGAAGAGGCGAAGAGCTTCTTCTTTCGAAAAAACAACTTTTTGAATGGGAATATCTTCCTGGGCAATCTGGCGCATTTTCTTCTCGATAGCTTCAAGATCTTCAGGCACAAAAGGCTTATCCCTCAAGAAATCATAGAAAAACCCGTCTTCCACTGCTGGTCCGATACCTGTCTGTGTCCCGGGAAAAAGATCAAGTACTGCATGGGCCATAAGATGGGCAGAACTGTGCCTTAAAGTATCAAGGGCCTCAGCCGAACCTTCATAATTCAAGTGAATCTCTTTGTCCTTTTCCAGATGGGTCTTTTGCCCCACATCTTCTCATCGATTCTGGCCAAGAGGGATTTATAGGAAAGCTTAAGCCGGGAAATATAATCGGGAAGGGCAGTGCCTTTCTCGACCGAAAAGACAGACCTCTCTCCTTTAACCTTGACCGATTCGACCATTAAAATCTATGTGTACCCAACAAGTCAGGGGAAGCAATAATTGTCCTCTTCTCTTCCTTTTGAATACGTACTCCTTTAAATGGTAGGCGCGGAGGGTATCGAACCCTCGACTTCTTCCGCGTCAGGGAAGCACTCTACCGCTGAGCTACGCGCCTATTATGTGTATTGCGCTTATATATTGTGTGCTTTGCGCTTATATATAATAAATAATTTACCTTATGAGTGTCAATAGGAGGTGGGAGGTAAGCTCATATCACCGGCCGCGGATATCTTGACAAGAATATTTTTTTTAAATAATATCAACTTGTCAGATGAACAGGATGGCTGTCAGCAGAATGGCTTAAGACAGATTATTACCAATACTTTTTAGATATAATCTATTAAAATACCCACATAAAGGGGATAGGGAAATGAAAAAAATCTTCTTGGGGAATGTTTCACTTCTATTCATAATTTTTTTTGTACCTCAATTTTGTAAAGCCCAGATTATCGAAAATCTTCCCGGATCTTTTGGGTATTATATTCTGAAAAGCGGTGAGTTGGTCAAACTCACTGAGATCACAGCGACGAAAAAGGCCCCACTCTCCGGTCCAGGCAGCAGTTGGGGGATTTTCGGGCTCGATTCTAAGCCTGAATTAGCCGTGGAAGAACAGCGTCCAACCATTTTTATCTATGAGCCGGGATTGAACTCGAAACAATTGATATTAGGGCGACTCTGGTATTTTGAAAAACTTCGGGCGGTAGATTTTCACGGAGAGCCTCCTGCCCGGGAATCTTTTAAGAAATCATGCGGCGCAGAAAGAAAGAGCCTCCTGGACTTCGGAAAATGGACCGTTGTAGGAACTTATGCAACTACAGGCAGAGCCGTACCGAATCATCCAGAACTGTTTCGCATTCGCCCTAAAAGGAAACTCCCCCCGGGTATATACGCCGTCTACGACAGGACAAAATTTTCAAGCCGTTCTGTCCAAAGCGTTTCGGATATCCCTCTGAGAGCATTCGAAGTGGTAGCTGTCGAGAGGAAACTTCCGGAATATACTCCAGTGAGTCATCCACGCTTCACAATTTTAAAATGTTACCTTTCCGACAAACTTAAAAGAATTGAAGATCTGAAGGTTGCGAAGGATAATTTTTTTGTCTGGGATAATCCGATCTTTACATATGCTCAAATTAAAGGTCATCGAAGTGGAGAAGTCATTGAATTTATATGGTACCGGCCTGACGGGACTGTTCAAGTAAGACAGAAGCGAGTGTTAAGCCTTCCGCCGCGCGGCAAAATATTTCATGTCTATCAAGAATTTAGGCCCTTAAATCTTCTTATGCCCGGGAAATGGATGCTTGAAGTCAAAATATACGGTGAACTGGTGAAATCTTTCCCATTTCAGGTGAGCACTAAGTAATTTATTTTTGGGAATGGCACTTCTCCCCATCAGATTTCTAATCACGAAACCGGATATGCTTACCTGGCCTAACCTGGATTATTCACGAGTC